>JAGPIU010000120.1:2182-4488 GCA_018054805.1 Paludibacter sp.
AACGAATGAAACCAATGACAAAAAGTCCTTTGCAAATTGCCCGCGCTGCTTATCAGCCTAAGTTGCCGGCTTCGCTCAAAGGCAATGTGGTGCTCAAAGAAGGCGCTGCTACCGAATCGGTAGCCGATCAGGCCGATATCAAGGCTCTGTTTCCCAATACTTATGGTATGCCCCTGATTAGCTTCGAACCGGGCGAAAAGAAACAATATCCTGCCGTAGGTGTGGGTGTGATTCTTTCGGGCGGACAGGCTCCCGGTGGTCACAATGTGATTTCGGGTCTTTTCGATGGCTTGAAAGCGTTGAACCCCGACAATAAACTTTATGGTTTTCTGGGTGGCCCAAGCGGTTTGGTGGATCATAAATACATTGAACTGACTGCCGAGATTGTAGCTGAATACCGCAATACAGGTGGTTTCGACATTATCGGATCGGGTCGTACAAAACTCGAAGAAACAGAACAATACGACAAGGGAACTGAAATTTGCAAAAAACTTGGTATCAACGCAATTGTTGTAATTGGTGGCGACGACTCTAACACAAATGCTTGTGTGCTTGCCGAATACTACAAACAAAACAATGCCGGAATTCAGGTAATTGGTTGCCCTAAAACCATTGATGGTGACCTGAAAAACGAAATGATTGAAACTTCGTTTGGTTTCGATACTGCTTGTAAAGTATATTCTGAACTTATCGGTAACATTCAGCGCGATGCTAACTCGGCTAAAAAATACTGGCACTTTATCCGCCTGATGGGTCGTTCGGCTTCGCACATTACGCTCGAATGTGCTTTGCAGAGCCAGCCTAATATCTGTATCGTATCGGAAGAAGTGGAAGCCAAAAATATGACGCTGAAAGATGTGGTGGAAGATATTGTGAAAGTAATTGTAAATCGTGCCAACTTTGGTATGAATTTCGGTACTATCCTTATTCCCGAAGGACTTATTGAGTTTATTCCGGCCATGAAAAAGCTGATTTCTGAACTCAACGACTTGTTGGCTCACAACGATGACTTCAACAGCCTTGAGTCGGACGACGAAAAACGTCAGTACGTAAAAGGCCTGCTCAGCCCCGAAAGCAGTCAGGTTTACCGCGATCTGCCTAAAGGTATTGCACGTCAGCTTACACTCGATCGCGACCCGCACGGAAACGTTCAGGTATCGCTTATCGAAACCGAAAAACTGCTTATCGAAATGGTAGCAAAACGTTTGGCACTGCTTAAAGCCGAAGGTAAATACAAGGGTAAATTCTCGGCCATCAACCACTTCTTTGGTTACGAAGGTCGTTGCGCTATCCCTTCAAACTTCGATGCTGACTATACTTACTCACTTGGTTATACAGCTTCTGTGCTTATTTCAGAAGGAAAAACAGGCTATATGTCGTCGGTTCGCAACCTTACAGCTCCTGCAGCCGAATGGATTGCCGGTGGTGTGCCTATTACCATGATGATGAACATGGAACGTCGTCACGGGAAAATGAAACCTGTGATTCAGAAAGCGCTTGTGCTTTTGGATGGTGCTCCATTCAAATACTTTGCTGACAACCGCGAAGAGTGGGCCAACGAAAAACACAGCTACGTATATCCCGGACCGGTTCAGTACTACGGACCAACCGAAGTATGCGACCTGCCTACCAAAACACTTATGCTCGAAAAGGAATAATTTTCAGCAAAATAGTTCTCCAAAAAGGATTCGTTCAATGAGCGAATCCTTTTTTTATATTGAGGACTATCGAAGATTAATGTGTGTCTGTGCTCAGTGATTTATGAATAATATGCGATGTTTTTAGCGGTGAATGATTTAAATGTGAATGACAATAATTACATTTGTCAATTAAAGTAATCGTCAATTATTGCCTATATTTCTTTTAGTACAGGTAGGCAGTAGTTTTAAATTGAATAATATGTAGTTGTAGTTGTTGTATTTATAGCTACTTGTGGTGCTGATTTTCAAAATAATAATTTAAAGACTTCAGAGAATGAAAAAAGCAATTTATGTGATGCTGTTATTGGTTGTGTTTACAGGTTTGAGAGCACAGCAGCAGGGAAAAGTACGTGTTGGTTTTAATGCCGGTGTTGATGTGCCTGGTGGCGGTGTCGGGTTGGGTGGCGATTTGGATATTCGATACAATCTTCAGGATAATCTGAATTTGGGGATAAAATTCGCCGGCGATGTAATGATGAAAGATATGTATGTGGATAAAATTAATTTAGAAGCTTCTGCCACCGGAACTGCAATATCATCGACCATGGTTACGGGCGACTATTATTTTAATGAAGGAGTCTCGCTATTTGCTCCTTTTGTGGGTGG
>JAGPIU010000121.1 GCA_018054805.1 Paludibacter sp.
CGGGAGGATATTGAGAAAGAAAAAGCTCAGTCGAAAAGTTCGTGAAAAACAGCCAGCGAATTTAATCCCCGAAAATCAGAAATGTGTAAACGATAATACTGCTCCAGATCAGCAATTAAACGAAATCTCAAATCGCGGTTCAGTGTCACTTCGTGCATATTGTCGAAATTGCAACGGGCAAGCCTGCTAAAAGCATCCGCCTCAGCTTCGCCCATAAAATGCACATGCGCTGGTCGCATTTCACAAAAAATGCCATTCAGCATATCAAAGTACTTCCCCGACATTACAATTGTATCAGGTTCGAAACCCAGATAGCGCGTAAATCTGATCATAAACACCAAATGAAAGTTTGCCAAACCACGCTCGGTACAGTCCAGAATCTGCACGGCATTTTCAAGAAAGCTATACAACACCTCATCCGGCTCCGAAAGTTGAAGCACCTTCTGCAATAACTCGGCAACAAAAAGCGCCAGCGAATTTTTCACCGGGTGAAACGGAATGCCTGTAAGCGGTACAGTAACCCGTACATCTTTTATACGCTGAATCTCTTTTCCGGGCACATGCCACACATCCATATCAACCAATGTGAGTGGCTGCAAAAATGAGGAGCGAAATGCTGACTTTTTCTTAGACACACCATAAACCATGTACGAAATTCGCCCGAATTCCTGCGTATATACTGTAACAATTACCGAAGAATCGGAGTATTTGACCGACCCGATGACAATTCCGCGTGTTTTTATCTGCATAAATCCATTTATTTTGACAACAAAAATACTAAAAATACCCGTCGGGCACATTACAGCGCAAAATATTATCACAAAGATGTATTCTGACAAACAGACACTTGAAAAAAAATACAATATTTTTGCACAATATTTACTCCAAACTATTTGCCAATTCAAAAAAGTGCCGTATATTTGCACCCGCAATTGAGAGCTACAATGCCTCAGCAAAACAAAGACATTTTGGCCCATTCGTCTATCGGTTAGGACGCCAGATTTTCATTCTGGAAAGAGGGGTTCGACTCCCCTATGGGCTACTTAAGTAGTAAAAAAAGATTTAAAAAAGCATATTTGAGATGGCAAATCACAAATCATCAATTAAAAGAATTCGTCAGACAGAAAAACGCAAATTGCACAACCGTTATTATGCAAAAACTGCACGTAACGCCGTTCGTAAATTGCGCAGCACAACTGACAAAGCAGTAGCAACAGAATTGCTGCCTAAAATCAGTGCTATGCTCGACAAGCTGGCAAAACGTAACATAATTCACAAGAACAAGGCTTCGAACTTAAAATCGAAACTTAGCGTTTACGTAAACAAACTGGCATAAAGCTTAGTAAATAAAATACAGAAGCCCTTTTCTTCACGGAAAGGGCTTTTTTGTCGTTATACCTACCGATCAAAAAAAATAGGTATGACTCAAAAAAAAAAATCCTGCAAGCATCGCTTACAGGATTTTCGGTTTTAATATTTCTTCTCGGAAATAAGTTTTCCTTTGTCGTCCCACATATACCAGGTACCTGATTTTCGTCCATTGTCGTACTCCATTTCATAACGCATAATGCCTGAATCGTCCCAAACATGCCATGTGCCATGCTTTTTATTGTTGCGATATTCAGCTTCGGCTACAAGCAGACCGGCTTCGTTGTAAGTACGCCAAACGCCGTGAAACTCACCATTGCGATAGGCACGCACCTCCTGAGGTTTTCCGTTGGCAAAATAAATAATGTAAGGTCCTTCGGGTTTTCCCTCCTTTATATTCATTTCCACTTTCAAAGCGCCATTATCGTAAAACTCTTTGTATTCGCCCGTATAAAGTTTGGTTTGACTGGCGTCGGTAAAAAACAAACCTTCGCTTTGTACTATCGCCTGATTTTGAGCGACAAGTGCCACCCACATCATAAAAAATATCCCTGTAAGTAAAATAATTCGTTTCATGTGTAAATAATTTGTATAATTACTATTCTAGCCTCTGTCCTGCATTGTCACATACAAATATAAGTCCAAACAGACGATCGATAAGCGGTTGACTCAAAATTTAATATGTATTACAAAGCCCACAATTACAGCAAAAGGCTGTCCGCAAATAAATTCGCGGACAGCCTGAGCTATAGTTGTAGATTTAAGCAGACAAACGATTAATAAACTGTATTTTGGGGATCAAAATTCACCCATGTTTCTTTGGTCCAGTCGGTTGTTCCGAAAGCTCCGATCTGAGTAGCATTTTTATCGAAGAAATCATCCTGAAGTTTGGCATGTGTGAATGCGCCCGCTCCCAGAAGTGGCGAGCCTGCTTCGGGTAGAAACGATGTTGGATTGGCAGCCGTTCCCGTTTTCGAAGCATCGTAAAATGAACTTGAAATTTTCGCAGTGGCATTATCAGCAATTATCTGATTTCCAAACGAAGGAGTGTTGAAAAACAATGCTGCCTGAGCCTCAGTTACACTTCCGGCACCATTTATAGCCTTCACTTTGCTTCCCACAACAGCACAATTCTGAATGGCCATATCACCTGCAAGCGCATTGGCATAAGTAGTTGTAGCATCGAGTAAAAGGCCTGTATTCCAACCTGCGAACACTGAGTTAAATACCGAAAGTGAAGTATTGCGACGCAGGTGCATTCCGGCTCCATACATACTGTTTACGTTTTTATCACCCGTGGTTTTGTAAGGGCCAATCAGGGTAATGTTCGAGAATACTGCCGAAGTTTGCGGCGTAGCAGCTGAGCCCGAAGCATCGTTGTCCGATTCAAAGCCATTAGAAGTCGACACATCGGCTACACGCGAATTACGCACACCGAGTGCATACTGTACTTTTCCTGAATAACCAAAGTCTGTATCAAACTCATCATCGAGACCAAGATAAGCGATCAGATATTTCGCATTTACAGTACCGCCAAACCACTCGAACGAGTCGTCGCCGCAATATGAAACCTGAATGTGCGAAATGGTTGTTCCACTACCTACCGCGCAAAGTGTAAGACCATTGGTTTCTTTGTCGGGCTGCAGGGCAATACCCGAAAATTCGATACGTACATACTGAATTTTACCTGAACTGTGAGCAGGTTCGTTACCTCCGCCAAAGTTCACTTCGCGTGAAAGACCTTCAATAGAAGGATTCGATTGATTCACCGGCGCTTTACCAACAACTATTAAACCACCCCAGTCACCGGCGCTACGCAAACCCGGCTCCATGCGCGAAGTAAACACAATAGGTTGAGCAGGTGTTCCCACTGCATTTATTTTTCCATCAGGAAGAATCACAAGCGTTCCTTTGGTAAGTTTATCGCCTTTTATCACTGTTCCCGGAGCAATATTGAGTACTCCCGACACATTGATCTGACCTTTAATAATATATACTGAATCTTTTACCCAGTTACGGGTACCGGTAATGTCGGCTTTCACAATCACTTCGTTAGGAGCATCCTTTTCGGCCGCATCCGGATCAATTACATCTTCACCTTTAGGGTCACATGAGCTGAAAACTGTCATGGCAGCAAGCATTACAAAAGCAAATTTAAAAAACAACTTTTTCATTTTCTGATTTTTATTTTAGTTTGAAATTTATTTATTTGTTGTCGATGCAAAAATATGGCTACTGTATTACATAGTAGTTCCGAATAGATTATGCTTTCGTGTAATTCATATTACAAAACCGTGAACGACGAAATACTTTGCTCAGGTAGAAAATTTTCTTAATTTTGTATAGTCACAACAATTTGCAAAACCTCCGACATGATATTATCCAACTATCACAGCCACTCCACCTTCTGCGACGGACGAAGTTCGATGGAAGAATTTGTAAAATTTGCAATAGCCAAAGGCGTAAAACGTTATGGCTTTTCTTCACACGCACCCATTCCCTTCGATACACCATGGACCATGGTGGCCGATGATTTTCCGGAATACGAAGCTGAATTTTTCCGTTTAAAAGAAAAATACAAAAAGAGTATTGAACTATATCTGGGGTTGGAAGTGGATTACATTCACGAATGCAGCAATATCAAGAGTGACTTTTTCAAAAATATAAATCTCGATTACAGCATCGGATCGATACATTATCTAGATTGTTTGGGTGGTAATAATTACTGGAGCATCGATGGACCATTCGATGAATTTGAGAACGGATTGAACACGCTTTTTGATGGAGACATTGAAGCAGGGACAAGACGTTTTTTCGAATTTTCCGGCTTGATGATTGAAAAAGGAGGATTTGATGTGGTGGGTCATGTAGATAAAATCACCTATCACGGACGGAAATATAAAAATTTCGATTTACACAAACCGGAATATCAAAAATTAATGCTCAGACTTCTGGAACAAATAAAAGCTCAACACATGATACTCGAGATAAACACAAAATCGCTCGCGGATCATGGCATTACCTATCCACACCAGACTTTTTACGAGACCATTGCCCGAATGGAAATTCCACTAATGGTAAATTCTGATTGCCATTACCCAACCAATATCAC
>JAGPIU010000122.1 GCA_018054805.1 Paludibacter sp.
ATCAAACCGTTTACAAATAATAATGATAAAACGGCAATAAAAATAATTCTTGTTTTCATAAAAAAATTTGTTTTTAAAGTATTAATATTTAAAGATTTAATCTCTATCAAGTGCCCAACGAAAACCAATGTATATTTTGCGTCCGTGCATCGG
This sequence comes from Paludibacter sp., assembly GCA_018054805.1. The sequence goes on from JAGPIU010000122.1 coordinate 154, forward strand.
TCCCCAAACCATCGAAGCATCGAAATCAGCGCTTCCCGGATTAGCCACATCGATAATCGGATTTTTCTGCACAAAACTTGTCAGGTTTTCGGAACCAAGATAAACCGACCATGTACGGAAATATTTGGTAATCTGAGCATTCATTATTGTATAAGGATCGTAAGTGCTTTTCCATAGCGGATTCTGCACATCCGGATCGGGCAAACGACCACCACCACTAAATTGAGCAGTAAAATCGAACTGCCATTTTTTCAAAGGTGTTTGATACGAAGCTGTGATCAGACTTTTTGAGCGATCGGTAAGCACTTTTTCGCGCAACTCGCCACCAATAGTAGTTTTTACATCCGTAATACGGTGCGCCAATGTCATTGTAAGTCCTTTCAGCACTTCCATATTGGCTTCAATCTGCGCACTCGACGAATACGAACGTCCATTCAGATTGCTGAAAGTTACTGCATGTGGATCAGAGTCCATATCAGCCACCACCTGATTGATAAAATTGGTATAATACCATTCGCCGGTAAGTGTCAGCTCTTTTCCAAAAACAGGGAAAAGTGTTTGCGCACTCAGACCATAATTCCAGGCATTTTCCATTTTCAAATCGTTGGCAATATGCATTGTACGATTGCTGGCAAGCAGAAAGTTGTTTTCGGCCAATACATTTGGCGAACGATATCCTTTACCGGCACTTGCACGCAGATTCAAATGGTCACTCACATTATATTTTAAATGCAGGCGCGGCGTTACAAAAGCGCCAAAATACGAATTATAATCGGCCCGTAAACCTGCCAAAGCAATAAACTTATCGTTCAGATTGAAAGTATATTCGGCAAAAGCGCCCGGCACAGCTTCGCGACGGGGAAAATTAGTAATATTGTTCAATGTAAGCGTTTCGTTATAGCGATCGAAATTAAAACTTACACCCGTCGACAATTTATGCATATCGGTGAATGAAGTCTGATAAATCAGATTTGCATAAAGATTATCCTGACGACCATCGTAAGCCTTTGCACCATAATGCGCCATCTGATTGTGAAGCGAACCGCTTACAATAAACCCTACGCTCGTACCTTTTTGCTGATCGAACACATATCCGTTTTTCAGGAAAAACTCATAACGTTCACTGTCGATTCCAATATGATAAGGCCCGTTGAGCTGTCCGCCCATGCGGTTTTCGGACAAAGCCCGGAAAAAAGCCTGTGAAATGAAACCGCCCTTTTTATAATACCAGCGATTGATAAAGTTATATTGCTTTACCATTGGCATATCCATAAAATTATCGCCATTTTCGTCGATTGACATTAATTCATCCGAAGCATGAACAAGAATGCCAGTGGAAAGTGTGGGCGAAAGAATTGCCGACGCATTCAGATTTGCCTCTACCCTACCCGCATCGCTGGCAAAAAGATTTGCAGCTACAATTTCGCTGGTTTGCGGCTTTTTATACTCCACATTTATCTGACCTGTCACAGCCTCATAACCGTTTATGACCGATGAAGTTCCTTTGGAAACCTGAATACTTTCCATCCAGGGACCAGGAATAAAACCAAGTCCGTAAGGCGACGAAATACCACGAAGATTGGGAATATTTTCTGTCAGCATTTGCACGTAAGCACCCGACAAGCCCAACATTTTGATTTGTTTGGCACCTGTAGCCGCATCGCTGTACGATACATCGACCGAAGGATTAGTTTCGAAGCTTTCGGAAAGATTACAGCAAGCGGCTTTGCAAAGTTCTTCAGCTGTAATTTTCTCGGTCTGAAAAACAGCACTTCGCTGCTTAATAGTTCCGGGACTTTTACTGACAACCGAAAGTTCGGAAAGTTGGAGCACCTCACTTAACTGAATTTTAAGCACTTCGTTTGCGTTATTTACAACCACCGTGTCGCTCACAAAAGCAATATTGCTTATTACAAGCACCTTTGAGTCAGGATGAACGGGAATTTCAAAGTTGCCATTGGTATCTGTGACAGTTCCCAGACTCGTATCAACCCAATACACATTGGTACCGGGTATTGGTTCTCCTTTTTTATCGATTACTTTACCACGCACATTTGCAAATGCCGGAAATACCGATATAAGGAAACCAAGACATAAAAATATCTGTTTCATTATTTTTTTTGATTTGATTTGATTTGATAGAAAAAATACAATCTCTTGCTCCTGATAAAAAGATCAGAAACAAAACATTGAAAATCAAATCAGAAGCACAGATTTGGCTGTCAGAATATCACGCCCGGAAGGCAGCGGAATATCAGGCGGAGGAGTTGTATATTGAAAAGAATTTTCGGGTTGAAAATCCATGAAAATACTTTCGCAAGCGAACAAAGTATGGGTGAAAATTGTAACACTTAAAAGCTCAGGTATTGAAACAACAGTAGGAGTTTCAACTTTTACTCTTAAAATGTGGCAACCATCGGGTAAATGCTGAACATCGGCACAGGCAATATCCTGATGCGAATCGGCCGAAGCACTTGAATGCGACTCACAACAATCAGACTTATGATGGTGCACTTCATCGCAACTGTGTTTAGCAATGAATTCGATGCCTTTGGTTTCGCACGAATCACAGCAATAGTTTACAATATTAAAGCCTGTGCCGGCCAGCAAAAAGTATATGCCGAGCAACAAACTAAAAGTATTTCGTAAAAAAGCTGTCATCCTTTTGTTTAATTTATTTCGCAAATATATATACTTAAGTCAGCTAAAAAAAATAATTCAATTGTTTTTCATTTATTTTAGGATTAATATCCCGAAATGTTATATTTTTGTAGTCTGAAATACTTTCAACAACAAAGTCATGAAAAAAACGACTAAATTACTGTTTACAAGCCTATTAATTGTCACATTTTTTGTTTCGTGTAAACAAAAAACCATTATGACAACCGAAAACTCTCATTCCGAAATATATTATCTGGCAGCCGATACAGCCAAAGGCTCGCTGCATTTGAATCTTATGGTTGAGCTTCCGGCATGTTATCACAACGAAATCATTCTTGATTCGATACGTAATACTTTGATAACAAACCTATTTGGGAGTGATTATCTTCAATTTGGAAACGACAGTATACTAAAGGTTTTTGCGGCATCGCTGATAAACGAATATAAAATTACAAATGCACCACTGCTCGAACAACTTGACAGTACTGCTTTCTATTCATTTTTCAACGAACACAATCTCGAGGGTTTTTCGTTGCTCAACGACGAAAAAATTTACTCCTACGGTATTAACCGCTATGTATTTATGGGTGGTGCACACGGGCTTACAACCCTTAATTATTTTAATTTCGACCTGAAAAGCGGAAAGCAGATCATGGAAAATGATTTGTTCGAAGCCGGATTTGAGGAGACGCTTACAAGCCTTCTGAAAACCAGAATTGTGGAACAAAGTAATGAAGACCCCAACGTTGAAACAATAATTTCGCTCGACGATACAGATTATTGGGTGGATGCAATCAAACCAAACAACAACTTTTATATTACCGACGAAAGTTTGAACTATGTGTTTAACCCTTACGAAATTGCTCCATATTACATGGGCATTACCGAAGTGATTATTCCGTTCGACAGAATAAAAGAAATACTGAAAAAACCTTCGGTTATTGATTATTTGATATACAAAGAAACTGCAAAATAAACAATTGCGCTATAAAAAATAAAACCCATGAAAATCGATTTCACGGGTTTTGTTTTTTTATATTGAAACTCTTATCGTTTCCACAATTTACTCATATCCTCGAGGGTTTTGCCTTTGGTTTCAGGCACCATTTTCCACACAAAAATGGCCGACAGTACGGACATTACCCCATACAAAACATAGGTAAATGTAATGCTGAATGCTTCCAGCGTTGGAAAAGTGGAGGAAACCACAAAATTAGCTATCCACTGAGTGGCCACAGCAATTGCCACAGCTTTTCCACGAATGGTATTAGGGAAAATTTCGGAAATAAGTACCCAGCAAATCGGTCCCCACGACATCATAAAAGCCGCAGTATATATCACGATAAATACCAGCGTGCTAACACCAATTATCTGCAAATGAGCCAATGTTCCGATAGCAAACATGCCAATCGCCATCCCCACAGACCCAATGATAAGCAAAGGTTTCCGTCCGAATTTATCAACCGTGAATATAGCTACAAGCGTAAAAATGATATTCACAACGCCCATAATTACAGTCTGCCACATGGCTGCATCGTTTCCAAAACCAAGTCCTTTGAAAATGGTTGGTGCGTAATAAAGCACCACATTAATACCCACAGCCTGTTGGAAAACAGAAAGCAAAATACCAATAATCAGCACTTTCCAGCCATAAGTCAACACA
>JAGPIU010000123.1 GCA_018054805.1 Paludibacter sp.
CACGCCAATCACATCGCAATAGCTGGCCATTACGGGAATAGCTTCCAGAATGTGTTCGGGCTTGTCGCCATCCATTACTACGCCACGTTCGGTTTCAAGCTTCCATGCTCCGGCATTCACATCGAGCACCATGGTGTTCATTCCAAGGTTCATTCCTGCTTTTTGAGTGCTGAGGCGTGTGCGTAAACTAGAATTGAAGAATACCATCAACAATGTTTTGTTTTCGCCCAAATGTTTGTAGCCAAAACGGTTTTTCTTTATTTCTAAAGCTTCTTTTATTGCCTCCTGCAAGTTGCCGAGGTCTTTTACGTTGGTATATGAATGACCCCCAACCCCTAAGCTGCCCCCTAACCCCCTAAAGGGGGAACTGGAGTTACTCTTGTCTTGTATGTTTTTATCGTTATTCATTTTTTTTATCGTTATTTCTCAAAATAATTAATAATTATCAATTGTAATTTATGTTCCCATTTATGGGAAAGTTAGTTCTATGATACTCTCTTATTCCCCCTTCAGGGGGTTAGGGCAGATTTATGGGCAGCCTTTACTTAGGCTCCATTACCACCAGCGGTATCAGCATTTCTTCGAGCGAAATTCCGCCATGTTGAAATGTGTTTTTATAATAGCTCACATAATGGTTGTAGTTGTTCGGGTACGCAAAAAAGTCATCGTTGCCGGCAAAAATATAGGCTGAACTTACATTCGGACTTGGCAAACCGATTTTTGCTGGTTGCATTACTTCGAAAACCTCTTTTTTGTTATAGCTCAGGTTTTTACCTACTTTGTACCGGAGATTTACATTTGTGTTTTTGTCGCCAATCACTTTTATCGGATTGTCCACACGAATAGTGCCGTGATCGGTAGTGAAAATCACCTTGTGTCCACGACGGGCAATGGCTTTCATAAGCTCATAGGTAGGCGAATGCTTAAACCACGAAACGGTAAGTGAGCGATAAGCCTGTTCGTCGTTGGCCAGTTCGCGCATCATTTTCGATTCGGTGCGGGCGTGCGAAAGCATGTCGATAAAGTTCAGCACAATCACATTAAGCTGGTTTTGTTCGAAACGCGGAAGCTGGTCGATGACCTTTTCGCAAAAAGCCGACTCGTTTATTTTGTGATACGAAAAGCTGTAATTCTTTCGGTAACGTTTTAACTGTGTTTCAATCAAGTCTTTTTCGTTCTGGTTCTTGCCCTCATCCTCGTCTTCGTCCACCCAAAGCCCGGGAAACATTTGCTGAATCTGCAAAGGCAAGAGTCCGGAGAAAATAGCGTTTCGGGCATATTGCGTGGCGGTGGGCAACATGCTGCAATACAGACCTTCGTCGGTGAAAGTAAACAGTTCGCTCATCATTTCGCGAATTACCTTCCACTGATCGTACCGAAAATTATCGACAAGTATAAAGAAAACCTTTTCGCCTTTGTCGAGCAATGGGAATACCTTGGTTTTAAAAATATCGGGACTGAGCAGTGGGCGATTTTCCGGGTTCTCAAACCATGACTGATAATTTCGTTTTACAAATTTATTGAAAGTATTGTTAGCTTCGGTTTTCTGCATTCGCAGCATTTCGTCCATACCATTGTCAGTTTCGGCAAGTTCAAGCTCCCAGTAAACCAGCTTTTTGTACACTTCCACCCAATCGTCGTAAGTTAGTGAGTCGTTTATTTGCATACCAATTTTACCAAACTCGGTACGATACGAAGTAGTGGTGTGCTCGGATACGATTTCTTTTTTATGGATATTTTTCTTCAGCGTTAGAAGTATCTGGCTGGGATTCACAGGCTTGGTGAGGTAGTCGGCAATTTTGTTGCCAATGGCCATATTCATAATATTTTCCTCTTCGCTTTTGGTAATCATTACCATAGGCACATTAGGGTCAATATCCTTGATCAAAGCCAGCGTTTCAAGTCCGCTAAGCCCGGGCATGTTTTCGTCGAGAAAAATAATGTCGAACGATTCTTTCTGGCATAGCTCCACCGCATCTTTTCCATTGGTAGCGGTTACTACTTCGTAACCTTTTTCTTCGAGGAATAAAACGTAGGCGCGAAGCAAATCAATTTCGTCGTCGGCCCACAAAATACGGTCTTTTCTCATAAATGTTATTTTTTCGCGAATGTATTTCTAATTAAGCATAATATTGGTAATAAGCAGGTTGAAAAAGAGAATAAGAATGCTGCTGTTTACCACTGCATTGGTACTGGCTTTTCCCACATCGAGCGCACCTCCGTTGGCAAAATATCCATAAAAAGCAGCCACTGAAGAAATGATAAAGGCAAAAGCCACAGATTTTACTAACGAATAAAACACATAATATGGTATAAATGCATACTGAATTCCCAATAAATAATCGGCCACAGTAATAATGTCGGTAAAAACTCCTACAAAATATCCACCGATAAGCCCCACAGCCATACTGAAGATAACCAAAAATGGCATCATAATAACAAATGCAGCAATTTTTGGCAAAATCAGAAAGTTAGCCGAGTTTACGCCCATGATTTCCAACGCATCAATTTGTTCAGTAATGCGCATTGTTCCAATTTCTGAGGCAATGTTTGAGCCAATTTTTCCTGCCAGAATAAGACACAGAATGGTGGATGAAAATTCGAGTAACAAAGTATCACGTGTAACTAAACCGGTACTGTAAGCCGGTAACAACGGATTTTCGGTATTGAGTTTGGTTTGTATGGTCATAATGGCTCCGATAAAAATGGAGATAATAATGACGATAGGCAAGGACTGCAAACCGAGTTTTTCGAGTTCCTTGGGAAACTGACGGAAAAACATGCGCCAACGGTCGGGCATTACAAGCACACGTTTCATCAAAAGCACATATTTTCCGGTATCCTGAAATATATTCATAAGGCGTGAATGATAAGTAAATAAACTGCTTATTTGTGTTATGGTCTTGAAAATTAAGCAGTAATGAATTTTGTTTTTAAGCTTGCAAATATAGTCTTTTTTCAACGAAATCTGAACAGAAGCGGTAGTTTGATAAGTTCTTTTAAGGTGTATTTCGTCTGCTTAATGTCGATTTACGACCTCGATACATTTTTTACTCCTTTTATAAGTCTGATTTTTTTTACAATGTTCTCAAGGTCTTTCAGATCGTCAACCATCACAGTCAGATTACCCTGAAAAAGTCCGGCATTCGAATCGATGGAAATAGAACGCAGCGAAATGTTTTTTTCTTTCGAAATCAGCGAAGTAATGTTCGTCACAATTCCAATATCGTCGTGGCCAACAATGCGCAATGTAATAGGGTATTGTGAGCCCTGCGATTTACCTGACCATCGCGCTTTTACAATGCGGTAGCCAAAGCGCGCAATCATTTGTGGCGCATTGGGACAGTCGGTACGGTGAATTTTGATGCCGCCTGTGACTGATACAAACCCGAAAACCTCGTCGCCATAAATGGGATTACAGCATTTCGAAAGTTTAAAATCTACGTTCTTCAAATCCTGTCCGATGACCAGCACATCGTCCTTTCCTGAAATTTCGGAAGTTGCTGGACTGGCTGTAAACGATTCGGCACTGCGTAATTCAGCCAAATCAGCCGGATATTCTTTTTTATCGATATCCAGATAAGCCTCGCGCACATCTAAAATGTCAATCTTTTCGCGTGCAATTTCCTGATAAAAGTCGCTTACAGTTTTAAATCCCTTCTTTTTAGCAAGGCGGGAAATTTTCCCATCCTCAAGATCGATTTTCCAGTTTTTAAAACGGCGAATCAATGTTTCACGGCCAATCTCAGCATCTTTAAATTCAATTTCTTTCAGAGCCTGACGAATTTTGTTTTTAGCTTTGGAGGTTGTGACCACATTCAGCCATGCTGCGTTTGGTCTCTGTGTGGGCGAAGTCAGCACTTCCACCTGATCGCCATTGCTGAGCACGTACTTAATGGGCATGTTTTTCCCGTTTACTTTGGCTCCCACACATTTCGAACCCAGATTGGAGTGAATGGTGAATGCAAAATCGAGCGCTGTTGCACCTTTTGGCAGTTTGTGCAAATCGCCTTTGGGACTAAACACAAAAACTTCTTTGTCGTAAAGGTTCAATTTGAACTCGTCCATAAAATCCACTGCATTCAGCTCCGGATTTTCCAGAATTTCACGAATATTTTTCAGCCATTCGTCCATTCCGCTTTCACCTTTTATGCCTTTGTACTTCCAGTGGGCTGCAAGTCCTTTTTCGGCCACTTCGTCCATACGCACAGTTCGAATCTGTACCTCCACCCATTTTCCCTGTGGTCCGAGCACTGTGGTGTGCAAGCTCTCATATCCGTTTGATTTTGGAATGGATAGCCAGTCGCGCAAACGTTTCGGATTTGGCTGATACATATCGGCCACAATGGAATAGGCCTGCCAGCAAGCGGCTTTTTCTTTGTCTGCAGGTACATCGAAAATAATACGAATAGCAAACAAGTCATAAATATTTTCGAAAGGCGTATTCTG
>JAGPIU010000124.1 GCA_018054805.1 Paludibacter sp.
AACAATAATACAATGGATTATTGATTCATTTCTTTATCAATAGCTTCGTACTCTTTATCCATTTTCAAACGATAGTAAATGTTTTTAAGTGTACGTTTGTATTCCATTTCGGCAGGTTTCAACTCAGCTGCTTTTTTGAAATATGTAATTGATTCGGCAAATACAGCATCAGCTTTTTTCTTTGCAGCATTGTACAGTTTGTTATCTCTGATTTCGTTAGCTGCATCCGACATAGAAACACCTTTATTGTAAATCAAACGACCAATTCCGGCATAAGCATCAGCCTGTTTCGGATCAATCTCAATAGCTCTGTCGAAAGCTTTACGGGCATCTTCAAGATTTCCCATATTTTCGTCCAGATTACCTTTGATAAACTGATATTCAGCTTTATTCGGATCGCGCTGGATTGCTGCATTCAAATACACGATTGCATCTTTGGTCTGATTTGAGAAAATATAGTAGTTGATCAGATTCTGTAAAAACCAGGGCTCATCCGGAAATTTTTCGAAACCGGCTTTCAGTGTTTTCACAAAATTAACTGTATCCTTTTTCTTCATATACTCTTCATAAAGAAGCTGGTGTACAATAAGTTCTTCGTAACCATCATCTTTCAAATCTTCGTAATATGCAATAGCTTTATCGTTCATATCGCCATTGGTTGAAGCAATAGCTGTATAATACTTGATCATATAATAAGTTGAATCCGGTTTCAACTCACCATTCATCATTGGCAACTCTGGAATTCCAAGATAAGTTTCGAACACCTTCACAGTAGCAGGATAATCTTTCTTTTCGAACAAATGTGCTCCATAAGCTACCAAATTGGCTTGTGTAGTATAATACTCTTTGATTTTTGCCTTGATATCTTTCTGAAATTTAGGTTTGATTTTTCCTTTAGCATCAGGCAAACCATCCAGTTCATAAGCTTTAAGGAAGTATTCGTACGACTCCATAATAGCTTTACCTTTTACATCGGCATCAAACTTTTGTCCAAGCATTTGTTTTTTCAACTCTGCTTCGTTTTCTTTGTACCCGATAGTACCCGCCACATGCCAGGTCAGAGCCTGTTTTTTGGTAATACTGTCGGTTAGAGCAGGTTTTATGTCTTCGCGGGCTCCCTTAAAGTCGGGCACTTCCATCAAAGCCTTATTTTTGGCCTTGCTTACATTTTTCTTCTGAGCATAAGTGCCGGTTACACTTACAGCCAGAATAATGGCTAAAATAACTTTTTTCATGACTAATAATGTTTTATTTATTCTGATTATGATTCTATATACCTGCCGGCATTTCTGCCGACAGGTTTTGTTTTATTTATTCTTCAGTGTTCTCAACGGCTTCTTCATTAGTTTCGGGCAACTGAGCTGCATCGGTAATTTCAATTACGGTTTCAGCGCCGTCCACATTTTCCAAAATCACTTCATCTTCTTCAGTTTCAGTCGGAACTTTACAAACCGAAGCAATTTCGTCGTTTCGTTTTTCAAGGTTGATCAATCGAACTCCCTGTGTAGCACGTCCCATTACACGAATGTTGGCAACTTTCAGACGAATAGCCACACCTGATTTATTAATAATCATCAAGTCGTTATCGTCAGTTACACTTTTGATTGAAACCAGTTTTCCGGTTTTATCAGAAATGTTCATTGTTTTCACACCCTTACCACCACGATTGGTGATACGATATACAGCAATCGGATTGCCTTCTTCGTCGAGTACCAGTTCGCCATTCTCGTCGCGCTCGTCGAGTAGTGTACGTTTACCGTAACCCTGTTGCGAAACTACCATTACCGTCTCGTTCGAGTCCTTACATACACAAATCATGCCAATCACTTCATCTTGTCCATCTTCGTCGAGGTCCATACCGCGAACACCTGTGGCTGTACGGCCCATTTCACGCACTTTCGACTCGTGGAAACGGATAGCGCGACCATTGCGGTTAGCAAGAATCACATCGCAGTTACCATCAGTCATACGCACCTGAATTACCTGGTCGTCCTCACGAATTGTAATGGCATTCACACCATTCTGACGAGGACGCGAATAGGCTTCGAGCGAAGTTTTCTTGATTACCCCGTTTTTGGTTGCAAAAATAAGGAAATGAGAATTGATATATTCAGTATCAGTCAGACCTTTTACACGAATAAAGGCATTTACCTTATCGTCGTTTTCAATATTCAGCAAATTCTGTATTGCACGTCCTTTGGAGTTTTTGCTTCCTTCGGGAATTTCATATACCTTCAACCAATAGCAACGCCCCTTTTGAGTAAAGAACAGCATGGTATTGTGCATCGAGGCCGGATAAATATATTCAATAAAGTCCTCATCGCGCGAGTCGCTGCCTTTTGAGCCAACACCTCCCCTGCCCTGAGCACGGAATTCGGAAAGTGCAGTACGTTTGATGTATCCCAAATGCGAAATAGTGATAATCATATCATCATCAGAATAGAAATCTTCAGGATTGAACTCTTCAGATGCATATACAATTTGTGTACGACGGGCATCACCATATTTTTCTTTTACCTCGATAAGCTCATCTTTAATAATTTGCATACGAAGTTCTACTTTTTCAAGAATTTCTTTCAAATGTGCAATCAGAGCCAACACATCCTGATATTCGGCACGAAGTTTATCCTGCTCCATTCCGGTAAGCTGACGCAAACGCATTTCAACAATGGCACGCGACTGTATTTCGGAAAGTCCGAAGCGCTCCATCAAACGGGTACGGGCTTCTTCAGGGTTTTTCGAATCGCGGATAATCTGAATAGCCTCGTCAAGATTATCGAGAATAATCATAAATCCTTCGAGCAGGTGAGCTCGTTTTTCGGCTTCACCAAGTTCGAACTGCGTACGACGAATCACCACATCGTGACGGTGCTCCACAAAATAATGAATCAGATCTTTCAGATTCAGCATGCGCGGACGGCCATTTACCAGTGCAATATTATTCACACTGAACGACGACTGCAAAGCTGTCATTTTAAACAACTTGTTCAAAACCACATTTGAGTTTGCATCACGTTTAATATCAATCACAATACGCATACCTTCGCGGTCCGATTCGTCGTTGATATGTGCAATGCCTTCAATTCGTTTATCTTCTACAAGGGCTACAACGGCTTTGATAAGTTCAACCTTATTCACCATGTACGGAATTTCGTTGATTACGATTTTCTCACGACCCTGAGCGTCAGATTCAATTTCTACTTTTGAGCGCACTACAATACGGCCACGACCGGTCTCGAAGGCATCTTTCACACCTGCATATCCGTAAATGATACCACCGGTAGGGAAGTCGGGCGCTTTGACGTATTTCATCAAATCTGAAATTTCAAGCTCATTGTTGTCGATATAAGCCACAATGGCATCCACAACTTCCGACAAATTGTGAGGCGCCATATTGGTTGCCATACCTACCGCAATACCCGACGAACCGTTTACAAGCAAATTAGGGATACGTGTGGGCAATACAACCGGCTCTTTTAAAGTATCGTCGAAGTTCAACTGAAAATCAACAGTATCTTTATTGATATCGCCAAGCATATCTTCGGATAGTTTGCGAAGACGAGCCTCGGTGTAACGCATAGCAGCAGGGCTGTCGCCATCGACCGAACCAAAGTTACCCTGTCCGTCGACCAGTGGATATCGCATTGACCAATGCTGGGCCATACGTACCAGCGTACCATAAATAGAAGAGTCGCCATGTGGGTGATATTTACCCATCACCTCACCCACAATTCTGGCGGATTTTTTGTAGGGTTTATCGGAGTTGTTGCCCAGTTCATTCATTCCGAAAAGAACACGGCGGTGAACTGGTTTAAAACCATCGCGCACATCAGGTAATGCACGCGAAACAATCACCGACATGGAATAGTCGATGTAAGAAGATTTCATTTCTTCATCGATATTCACCTTGATAATTCTGTCTTGATCAATCATCTATATTTAATTTTGTTACTTTCAAAAAAACGCACTAAATTACTACTTTTTATTGGATCAGGCAAGTAAACAGGCGATTTTTTAGCCCTCCGGAAAAACGAATCCGAACAGCACTCACAGACTTCTAAAGATCAAATATTTACAGCATATTTCAGCACACATTTTCAATCATCTTCACCGGACTTTGAGAAATCACAAAAAGAAAGAGATTGCTTACAGAATTTCCTGTAAAACAATCTCTTTTTATTCGATTCAGCAATACCATGTAAAATACATCTGCGCCTTTATAGTAAAGACACAAACACACGCAGGTTCACAATACTTTATTTGTGTATTTAACACACAGGCAGCTTCTTATATTTCACAAAAAAGGAGCACGAATTTTGGCATATACATTACGAAGCAAATAATCGATTGAGAATTTACCCGGCCCGGTGAACACCAAAGCCGCATAA
>JAGPIU010000125.1 GCA_018054805.1 Paludibacter sp.
AATTGCTTTATAAACAAATGTATATGAATAGAATTACCAAATTATTTAAAATAAAGGACAAAAATATTCTCTCGGTGTATTTTACAGCCGGTTTCCCAAAACTTGAAGATACTTTACCAACCTTACAAAGTTTGCAGGCAAATGGAGTTGATTTGGTTGAAATAGGAGTTCCTTTTTCTGATCCCATGGCCGATGGAATCGTAATTCAGGACAGCAGCCACAAGGCATTAGAAAATGGAATGAGTATTCGTAAACTCTTTAGTCAGCTCGAAAACGCGCGGAAATCTATTCATATTCCATTGATTATGATGGGTTATCTGAATCCGGTATTGCAGTTCGGTTTCGATAATTTTTGTGCCGAATGTAGTCGGGTAGGAGTTGATGGAATGATTATTCCGGATCTTCCAATGGCCGATTTTCAGAATGAATATAAGGCAATATCACAAAAATATGGTCTCGAGTTTATTTTTCTGATCACACCCGAAACATCCGAAGCCCGTATACGTGAAATCGACGAAAACACTAATGGTTTTATTTATATGGTTTCGTCGGCAGCTGTAACAGGTACTCAGAGTTCATTTGATAACCGTGTGGATTATTTTAATCGTATCAATGCGATGCAGCTAAAGAATCCGCGATTGATTGGCTTTGGAATTTCGAATAAGGTTACAGTCGATACAGTAAACAAATATGCTTCGGGTGCAATTGTAGGCAGTGCATTTATAAAAACACTGAATGAAACCGGAAATGTAGATGAGGCAGTGGAATTGCTTCTGAAAAAACTATCAGAGTGAGTTTATATAATAACAAAAAAGCAGGAAATTCGTTTCCTGCTTTTTTTGTTTTTTGGCAATGAGTTAGCAACTTATGCTTTCTGAACCAGATACATACTGCAAACCCCAAAACTGAATTTCTTGTATTTTTTCAGTTTGAAGCCATGACTTTCTAATATCTCGATAAGCGCTTTGCCGTTGGCAAAAACTTTCATCGATGTGGTCAGATAATCGTATGCACGACTGTCGTTCGACAATATTCGCGAAGTCATTTTTACAAAAATACGTGTATAAAGCTTGTATGCCGAAAGTAGAAATCCTTTTTGAGGTTCATTCATTTCGAGTATCAACAAATGACCTTCATTGCGTAAAACCCTGTGAATCTGACGCAAACTTTCATCGAGTTTCTCAAAATTACGAATTCCAAACGAAATAGTAACTGCATCGAAACTGCTATCGGCATAAGTAAGTGTGGCAGCATCCTGTACTTCAAAATCTATCTTTCCATCGAGGCCGGCAGCAATTACTTTTTGTTTGCCTATTTCCATCATTTTGTCCGAAATATCCACACCAAGTGCTTTTTCAGGATTCAGATAGCTGAATGCTTTGATACAAATGTCACCTGTACCGGTGGCAATATCCAGAATCTGTTTCGGATCGGCAGCCTTCAGGCTTAACAGCGCTTTTCGACGCCATGCACGAGCCATTCCCCACGACATAATATCGTTGAAAATGTCATATTTACCCGAAATGGTATTGAACATGCGCGAAACCTGTTGCGTTTTGGCCTCGTTCTCGTTATAAGGTTTTGCTTTGGTATATTCGTTTATGTTGTTTTGCATCTGATATTTTAATTGATAGTGAAATAATTAGCTTTATTTTTTTGCTTTCACTGCCACAGCTTTATTACTGTTCATAATCAGCCATATTCCCCAAATAATAAATGGTACGCTCAGTATCTGACCCATATTCAGAATCATTCCTGATTCGAATGCTTCCTGATTTAGTTTAATAAATTCGAGTAAAAAGCGTGTTCCGAAAATCCCAAGAAGGAAAACCCCGAAAATAAGCCCTGTTTTTTTGTATGCTTCTTTTTTGTAATATAGCCAGTATGTAACTGCAAATGTGACGAGGCAATAAATCATCTCGTAAATCTGTGTGGGGTGCATAGGCTCGGTTTGACCGTCGCGCACAAAAATAAATCCCCACGGAAGAGTAGTGGCTGTACCGTAAATCTCCGAGTTCATCAGGTTACCCAGACGAATAGCTGCTCCGGCAAGTGCCACACCAATTACCAAACGGTCGAAAATCCATATATAACCTTTTTTAGACACATTTTTATTGTAATAATACATTGCAATTAAAATTCCGATTGCTCCACCGTGACTGGCAAGTCCTCCGCGCCAGATATAAAGCAATTCCCACGGATGCGTCAGATAATGATTTCCGTATTTGAAAGAAATGCCTAAAAATGTAACAGGTTCGGCCAACTCTTTCCATTCGTAGAAAAAACAATGACCTAAACGGGCACCGACAATTGTACCTAAAACTGTGTAAATAAATAGTTTGTCGACCCAGGCTTCAGGATGTTTCTCGTGTTTAAAAATCCTTTGAACAATGATAAGAGCAAGCCAAATACCAACAGCCCAAAGCAGGCCATACCAACGCACGGTAAGTGGGCCAATGCTGAAAAGTTCGGGATCAACGTTCCATGTAATGTAATTGAGCATAATTTTATATTTTAAAAATGTTAGAAAATCTTTTTTTAGACAAAAAGTGATACTCAGCTAACTGAGTATCACTTCTAAACTGTTTTGTCAGGAGTTTGGCTTATTGATTTGCTCCGTGACAGTTTTTGAATTTTTTTCCACTTCCGCAAGGACAAACATCGTTACGACCTACTTTTTTCTCTACACGAATAGGCTCGGTACGCTGTACTTCGCGGGTGTCCTGTTTTGTTGGGTCCTGTTGAGGTGCGCTGCTGCGACTTGTAACTTCATCTTTTTGTGTGCGAAGGCGACTCAAATCCATGCGTTGTGCGGGACGGGCTTCACGTACCTGCTCAGGTTCGCGCATTGGAATTTGTCCGCGCATCAAAATGGCAAGTACTTTACGATTCATTGAGTCTATCATTTCCTTGAAAAGACCGAACGATTCGAGTTTATAAATCAAAAGCGGATCTTTTTGTTCGTAACTTGCATTCTGAACTGAGTTGCGAAGTTCGTCGAGTTGACGAAGGTGTTCTTTCCACTCATCATCAATCACATACAACAAAGTTTGTTTTTCAAAAGCTTTCACAACCTCTTTGGCTTCGTTTTTATAAGCCGTTTCCAAATGAGATGTTACGTTGAAAACGCGTTTTCCATCGGTTACAGGAACCAGAATGTTTTCGTATTGCTGTCCTTTTGTTTCGTAAACCTGTTTGATAACCGGATATGCTACCTGCGACAGTTTATCCATTTTACGTTTGAAAGTAGCAATGGCAGCATCAGCAACCTTGTCAGTCAGTTCGCCTGCTCTCGTAGAGCTGAATGTTTCCTGATCGAAAGGCGCATCCATTGCGAATACTTTCAGCAGTTCTTCGTTCAGAAGTTCGTAATCGGCACTGTTTTTTGCGTTTTCAACCACAGCTTCCGAAGCATCGTAAATCATATTGGTGATATCCACGCCAATACGTTCACCCATAAGTGCATGGCGACGTTTACTGTAAACCACTTCGCGTTGCGAGTTCATTACATCATCATACTCGAGCAAGCGTTTACGAATACCAAAGTTGTTTTCTTCAACTTTTTTCTGTGCACGTTCTATCGATTTCGAAATCATCGAATGTTCAATCATTTCGCCCTCTTCGAATCCGAGTTTGTCCATCAATCCGGTAATACGTTCCGAACCGAAAAGACGCATCAAATCGTCCTCAAGCGATACGTAAAATACCGAAGATCCCGGATCGCCCTGACGACCGGCACGACCACGCAACTGGCGGTCAACACGACGGCTTTCGTGACGTTCGGTACCGATAATGGCCAAACCACCGGCTGCTTTTACTTCCTGCGAAAGCTTAATGTCGGTACCACGACCGGCCATGTTGGTAGCAATGGTCACAGTTCCTGTACGTCCGGCTTCGGCCACAATGTCGGCCTCGCGTTGGTGTAGTTTGGCATTCAGTACATTATGTTTAATTTTTCGTCCGGTAAGCATTCGGCTCAGCAATTCGGAAATTTCAACCGAGGTTGTACCCACCAATACCGGGCGACCAGCAGCTACCAACGCATCAATTTCTTCGATTACAGCAATATATTTCTCGCGTTTGGTTTTGTAAACGCGGTCTTCCATGTCTTTACGTGAAATGGGGCGGTTGGTTGGGATAACAACCACGTCGAGTTTATAAATATCCCAAAGCTCACCTGCTTCAGTTTCGGCTGTACCGGTCATACCCGAGAGTTTGTGGTACATGCGGAAATAGTTCTGAAGTGTAATGGTGGCAAAAGTCTGTGTGGCAGCTTCAACAGTTACACGTTCTTTGGCTTCGATAGCCTGATGCAAACCATCAGAGTAGCGACGGCCTTCCAT
>JAGPIU010000126.1 GCA_018054805.1 Paludibacter sp.
TGGTGTAAAAGCTATAACTCCGTCGGCTGTAATAGCACCAGTAGTCGACAAAGCACGACCTTCGAGCTGAACGCCTGAATTCATTACTATAGCGCCATTATTGGCTACGATATTTCCTTTCATTATTGTACCCGAAGCCATATCTACTAAGCCTTCGACTTTCCAGAATACATTACAGGCTTTGGCGCCATTCAATAAAACGACTTCCGATAAGGCTGCGGTTGAAAATGCGCCACCAATTTTAATGATAAATTCAGCATTTGCATTATCTTCACCATCAAGATATAGTTTGTTGTTCAGCGAAGCGCTTTCGGCAATTGAATAGATACCCGCAGTCAGTGTTTGTCCGTTGCCCAATAATGGTGCAGGAAAAAATGTTGGAATTGCCGAATTCAAGAGGTTATAGGCTGTCAGCAGGTCGGTGGCAGCAGCAGCTGTGACACCATCGGCATTGTGCATTCCGCCATTTACATTTCCAAATCCGCCAACGGCACCATTGTTGGTACCTACGTTTCCGGTAAGTAGCGTGTGACCTGTACTTGTTAAACCACCAACAGTTGTGAAAATCACAAAATCTCCTGCGGTTCCAAGACTTGGGTTTGTACTAAAACCAAATTGCGAAAGCAATAGCATTAATGTTATTGTGAAGAAGTGGAGTAATTTATTTTTCATAATGATATTTTTTTGTGCTGAAACAGCATTGTTTCAACTGTACAAAGGTGGGGCTGTTTTGAGCTAAATTCATTACACAATTCAAAAGAATAGTTACATGTTTTACTGATTTTGACTGGCGGTTTTTTTGACAGCTTTTATTTTGAAAATAGCCATCTTTGGCATAGTGTCGCCCAGCAAAAATCCTATGGGTTTCAGGGGTTCGATATGGTCGCAAATTACTTTGATAATGGCCACAAGCGGAATGGACAGAAACATGCCCGCCACACCCCATAAAGCGCCGCCGGCTAAAACGGCAAAAATTGAAACCAATGCATTTATCCGCACTTTGGAGGCCACTATTTTGGGTACAAAGAAGTTATTGTCAATTAATTGTACCGTGTAGTAAAGTAATAATACATATACTGCCGACCATGCCGAATCTTTCGTCACTAAAGCAATCATCATGGGAATGGCCACTGCAATCATACTTCCGATATAAGGAATAAGGTTGAGCAATGCTCCCAAAATGCCGATTACAACAGCGTATTCGATGCCCAGCAATAACAGACCGACGGTGTCGAGTATGGCTACCAATGCAATTTCAATAATCAGACCGATCAGATAGCTTTGAATCACTGTTTTTGTTTTTGAAATTACGCGCCCAACTTCTTCCTGACGGTCGTTGCTGAATAGCCTGTGTAGAAAATCGAGCAAAAGTGGTTTGTAAAACAAAAATAAAAATACATATACCGGAATAACAAATAAAACCACAATGCCACTGCCTACCGAGAGTAGCGTTTGACCAATTGCAAGCCCGCTCCCGTCGAGCAAATCTGTTTTGGTTTGTGCTATCCATGTGTTTACTTTCAATGCACTGACATCAAAATATCCGGGAATCCAATGAATGGTGTCGTTGATAAGCACCGTGAATTTTTCGACAAATACCGGCCACGACTCACCAAACCTGCTCAGCTGCGACACAATAAATAATCCGAAACCGGCTATCAGCAAAAACGAAAGCAAAAGCGTGACAATAATTGCCAACAAGCGGTTAAACTTCCAACGCACAAAAAGCTTCACAACGGGGTGAAGCACAATGGCTATTAACGCTCCAAATATCAGGGGGACAATCAATCCCTGACCAATAGATAATATGGAAATAAACAAATAGATCCCTGTCAGCAACAGGGCTATCTTTGCGTAAAGGGGGAGTTTGTAAGTCATGGGGCAGTGATGTGGTGATGTGATAATGTGATAATGTGATGATGTGATGATAAGAAGATGAGAAGATGTTGATTACTAATCATCTTCAAACCTTCTTATCTTTCATTTTCCCCTTTAGAGCTTGCCCGCTCCGCTAAAGCGAGACAGGCCGTGGCGGGGGTTAGGGGTTTTTACAATCGGAACGAAAGTCCCAGTTTTCCTCCGGTGAATGCGTTTCCGCCACCAAATTCTACATTAAGACCTATGCTGTTTGTAAAGTAATAACGTGCTCCAACCTGCCCACCAAAGCCCAAACGTGAGCTTGAATTGCCTGTGTAACCATCGGGCGAAGTCCAGAAGTAAAATCCTAAATTTCCACCTGCGTACAAATCCCAACGTGGCGACATGCCAAACAGCGTATTGAAATGGTAGTTTGCATTGGCCGAAATTCCCACAATGTTGTGGTTGTAGTAATTGTTTTGCCAGTTTTCGTTGTAAGCACGGTACGATAGTTCAGCTCCGAGCGTAATGTCGCGGGCAATACTGTGATCGAATCCGATATACAACGGAATGCCTGAATCGGACAATCCTACACCGAGATTAAGTTGCGATGAGCCAACATATAAAGGACTCTGGCTAAATGCAAATACTGTGATCAGAGCGAAGGAAAGTGAGAGTACAATTTTTTTCATTGTGTTGTTTTTATGATTGTGTTTGAATTATTATTTCTTTAAGTTTAAAAAATCAGTAGCCAGAATGACTTCCGAAAATGAAGGGTATTGCACCTGAGGATCGTTTTCGGCAGTAATCATAATTTTTGCAGGTCGTATTCCGGTCACGGTTTTAAATTCGGCATCTAAGTTTTTCGACATAAAACGGTCCGAACTGTTCAGTTGTCCAAGGTTTTGTGCGCTGTTGTCGGCTGCAATAAGCCAAACCACATATGCATTGCTCGGAGGCGACAGACGGGTGGATGGGGAGAGGTTTGTAATGTCGATTTCGATGACATAGTTTTTGTTTTTATCAGTTTTAACCTCTACCGTTCCCTGCGCTGCAGGCACTACTGTAGAAGTAAGAAAATGTGCTTTCGAAGCACATGAGCTCATCGAAAAGAGGAGTATTGCACTTGCTGCTACAGCAAAAATGCCTGATTTAATGTTTTTAGTTTTCATCTTGTTGTTGTTTTAAAGTGTTGTTGTTTTTTTTGTTCTGTTGCTTGTGAATTAAAATTCCTGACTTCTTTCGTATTGGGTTTTTCTGTTGAACAGTGAGCTTATGCCGGTAATTATGTTTGTCAGATTGTTGTTGATGAGTACAGTGGTAAATTTTTCGACCATTACTGCACTTAAGTATCCTTTAATGCTGCGGTGTTTGCCAAGTACCAGGTCAATAATCAGGGTGAGTATCATATTCAGACCTGTTTTGGCAAGTTCCAGGGGTTGTTCCTGTTTTGTAGCAGCTTTGAACAACGACATAATATTCAGTAGTCCCAGCATTTCGCTGAATGAATTTTTAAGTTTATCCTCCTGAAAGTCTTTTTCTTCGCGAAGGGTTTCAATCTGTGTCAACAGTTGCTCGTAATTACTGATGCTGACTCTTGTAAGAGTAGTGTTTCCGTAGTAGGCCTTTTGTTCCTGATTATTATTACTCATGGTATTTTCTTTATTAGTTAAATAGCCTTTTCGTCTGTTGGATTTGTTGTTTCAAGTATCTTCGAAATAATTTTGTTGCGCAATGGCTTTTCGATAAATCTTTTGCGACCAATAAGAATAATGAGGGTGAGTAACATGTAAAACGATGCGATAATGGCAAAGCCCGAATAGGAGTCGCCCAGCAAGGCCGAGAGGTAAAATCCGAGACCAATACTCAATGCAAACACAAACATAAATACCGAAGCCCCCATTATGAGCGAACTAATCACTGTAGAGCCAATTGTCGAAGCATGTTTTGTGCCCTCGAGCTTTAAAATTTCGATGTGCAACAACAGGTATTGTTTTACACTGTCGGTCAATTCTTCCAGTTTTTTTAATTCAGGCATAATCGTGTTGTTTTTGTATGGAGTGAATTTGTGTTACTAAAACCGGAAATCTGCCGAACCCGGATATTTCGTTGCGGTTCGGCATTTCCCCATTTTACTGTTATTTTTTTACAGCGTCTTCAGCTTTATGCTTCACGTTGTCAAAAACTTCTTCTACTTTTTCTTTGGCCATTCTTTCGAGTTCGTCAGCTTTTTTGCGTAAAGCAGCAGCTTCGTCAGTCATTTTTTTCTTAATGTCGCCGGCCAAATCCTTAGCTCCGTCAATAATGTTGCTGCGTGTTTTGCTTCCCTTGTCGGGCGCAAATAAAATTCCGAGTGCTGCTCCGGCTAATGCGCCAACTACTAAAGCACCAATTAGTTTTCCTGTTCCGTTTAAATTGTCCATTGTGTTTTTATTTTATGTAAATGATGTAATGTTGTTTTTTATAAATCTTCAAATTCTCAAAT
>JAGPIU010000127.1 GCA_018054805.1 Paludibacter sp.
TAAAAACCTTGTGTGTAGTTCTGCTGATTGTCTTTTTCGGAAGCCTTTATCAGGGTGCTGTAATGCCCTTTATCGAAGGTCTGAAATACGGACTGGCCATTGCCCGTTACGAGTCGGATACGCAGATTAAAACCGAAGAGTTCCTGTTAATGGATGTAATGCCCAAAGTAAACGACTACATGGAGGCATCGGAAATGAATCTGAAAACCGGCGAACAGGTACTTATTCGTCCGAATACTATTTCTATAATTGCCAACACTTTACCCGACAAACCGGTTTGGTGGATGATTATTCAAAGCTTAAACGCTCTTCTTACCTTAGGATTGTTGGTTTTGGGTGTCTGGATTCCGTTTTTAGTAGTCAAAATCATTAAATCATTACAAAACTCCGAGGTATTCGACCGGATAAACCTGATACGCATCAACCGTATCGGAATCATTTTACTGGCCATGGGAATTGCCGGTACAGTGATTCAGTTTATCAGTATTTATATGGCACAATTTATGGTTGATCTTACTCATTATGAATTTTCGTATGCCCGTGCTGTCGATTTCAATGCACTGATTATGGGCGTAGTGGTTCTGATAATGAATGAAGTGTTGAGAATTGCGATTGAAATTAAAGAAGAACAGGATTTGACTATCTGAAAAAGAATTCTGTATAAAAGAACAAAATTATGCCGATAATAGTAAATTTGGATGTAATGATGGCTAAGCGAAAAATTTCGCTCAACGATCTGTCTGAGAAGGTGGATATTACGCCCGCAAACCTGTCGATTCTTAAAACCGGAAAAGCGAAAGCCATACGTTTTAGCACACTCGAAGCTATCTGTAAGGTGCTCAACTGCCAGCCTGCCGATATCCTTGAATATCGCGACGAGGAGCTGTAAAATCCCGAACCAATAACGCAACAATAAATCTGTACCGGATCTGAAAATATCGCTGTTAGCGACAATCAAACATAGTGAAATGAAAAAGGCACTACATCTTTATCATCCATCAAATGCTCAGCTATGTTCGACGTTGAAATTTTTTGCCATAATATTCAAAACAAATGGTTAGTCAGGCAATTTGAAATTCTCCGGTTTTCCGACGCCATTATAGCAGAGAAGTTTATTCCCCGCCCGGATATTTCTATCGTATTTCATTTCAAAGATGCCCCACTCATTCTGGGCGAAAAAGAAATTCAGCTTGAACCATTTTTTGCCGCCCCCATTATACCTCAATCCATTGTTTTAAATTTTCACGGAACAATGGACACATTTATTGCAATTTGCAAACCAACTGTTTTTTCAAACATATTTGGTATCGATTTATCGCCTGTGCAAAAGAAAAGTATCGATTTGCCTCACCACATCTTTCAACCTCTCTGGCTCGCCCTGTCACAGATAAAAACCACAGAAGAAAGAATACAGCATTTTACTAACTTCATCAATAGCATTATGGAAAAAACCTACACACCGGATGCAATTGATATACTTTACGATAAAATTATCGAGAAAGGCACTACAGCTCATCTGAAAGATATTATTAAAGATTGTCCGGCCTGCCAGCGCACACTGGAACGGAACTTTATTAAACGCACCGGAGTGAGTCCCAAAACATTAATGCGAATTGTTCGCTTGTGTTATTTCTGGAATAAAATCAAGGATGAAAATGCCATCGATTATCAGGACCTGGTTTTTGACGGAAATTATTTCGATCAGGCACATTTCATAAACGATTTCAAATCAATTATCGGTGAAACTCCAGGATATTTCTTCAACCGCAACCTTACTGTGGTCAAAATGTTTTCAGGGCAAATGGAAGGCCAAATCTGAAAATCTGTCGTTTTTTTCCAATCAGGCATATATTCTCCTGCCTACCTTTATCATTCACAATATTTTAGCATTAGATTAAAAATCCTAAAAACTCAGCATTATGAATAAGACGATATTTGTGCTATGCTTTGCATTATTTGCAGGCTCGCAACTGAATGCGCAATCGTGGCTTGAAAAGGTTGGAAACAAAGCCAAAGAAAAAGCCATTGAGAAGGTAGAAGAACGTATTGAAAGAAAAACAGACGAAGCTGTAGATAAGGTCCTTGACAAAACCGAAGACGCAATTAAGAAAAAGGAGTCTAAAAAAGAAAATACCAAAACACCTACACCTGAAAATGCAGAAAGTAATATAGATAATGAAGAAAAAAAATCGGACTTAACTCAGACAAAATCTGACATTTCGTATGCCAAGTACGATTTTGTGGCCGGTAACGAAGTGATTTTTGAGGACGACCTGAAGGATGAACAAAAAGGCGAATTTCCTAGCAAATGGGATCTGGTGGAAGGAAATGCCGAGATTGCCGAAATAAACGGAGAAAAGGTACTCGCGATAGTTGGTTTTTCCTATATAACTCCTTTGTTTAAGGATAAGACAGCAAAATACCTGCCCGACGAATTCACACTTGAGTTCGATTTCTTTATCGACGACAAAGAGGGCGAGAATGCTGTTGAATTTGAAAACACTGATGGAGAGAACATAGCGTCGTCGCTTTTCTGGAAAGACAACACGCGGTTTCTATTCAACTGGAAAAGTTCCGGCAACGAAAAAACCAGCGAAGAAACCTTCACCAACAGTCCCGGTTGGCGGCATTACGCGCTTTCGTTCAACAAACGCGCCATTAAAGTGTATGTGGATGAAAAACGCGTGGCAAACATTCCCAACATAACAGAGAAACCTGCAAAGGTAAAGTTCTTTGCACGAGGAAGCGAGGATAATTCCGCGTTCCATATCAGGAATATCCGCATAGCCAAAGGCGCGGTTCCATTATATGATAAACTGCTTACCGATGGCAAAATAATTACACACGGTATTACTTTCGATGTCGGTAAAGCCACCATAAAACCTCAGTCGATGGGTACTATCAATGAGATATTCAGCATACTTCAAAAATATCCTGACCTGAGATTCTCAGTTGAAGGACATACCGACAACACTGGAAATGCGTCTGGCAATCAAACTCTTTCGGAGGCACGTGCAAAAGCCGTTTGCGACAAACTGCAGCAAATGGGTATTGCCACCACGCGACTGACTGCCAAAGGACATGGCATGAGCAAACCAATGGACAGCAACGAAACAGCTGAGGGCAGAGCTAAAAACCGCAGGGTGGAATTTGTAAAAATAAAATAATCGAGCACGGATGTCGCATTATATCTGATAAAAATGGACTTACGGTGTCTCAGCTTATAACCCCAATCAATCACAAAGTAATAAACTTTAAAAATCAGAATATTATGAAAAATACAGTTATACTTATCAGCCTGATGTGGATAACACAGAGTCTTTCGGCACAAAATACACTTATAAAATATATGTCGAAGTTACCTCCTTTGCCTGAAGACTTTTGCAACACCAACAGTGCCGCTTACAGTAATTTCTCCGACCAGGTTACAAAAGTAATTGCGACCATCGATGACGAAATTGAAAGAATTCAGAAACAAACACCTACCGAAAATCAGGCCCTGAAGGATATTTCAAAAAAAACCGGTATTTCAACTCAAAAACTGAACGAACTTATAAATTCGGAAGACGAAGGTGAAGCTGAAAAATTAATGCAGCAGCAGGTACAAAAACAATACGGAGTGTCACTCAGCGAATTTGAAAATGTAACCAATATGAGCCCTGCCGAACAGGAAAAATGGGCGAAAGAATATGCAAAAACCGACAAAGCAAAACAATCGTCACAAAAAGCCAAAAGCGATTACCAGTCAGCAGACGAAATCAACAAACTCAATGCCGAAATTACAGCTTACATCAATGATTGGACGGCTATGCAGATGGACTTACAAAAACACCAGAGAATTGCAAAAACCGAATGCGACACATGCATCGAAAAGGTTCAGCGAAGTGCACCTGAACCCAGGTATCAGGGTGAACACTGTGTTAATGAGCATGCAATTGACGAATACATTGAGAAAAACGAAGCAATATGTTACAATAACTACTGTAACTACATGACTCCTAAAACAAAAGTATATCTGAATAAGAAAAAAGCCGATCTACCTAAATTATATGAACTTTTGGCCCGCAAAAATAAACTTGAAAACGACATTGCAAAATCAGAAACCGGCATTGAAATGAACAATGTCGTTTCAGAAGACTTAATTGCACTGGCTTTGGTAAAAGAGTTTGCAAAAGAAATGCTGAATGTGCCCTAACCTTTACAAACAGGAGTGCTACAAAGCCACAGCATCCACTTTTCCGAGCGAATGATAACACAGATAACCTTCGGTCTGATAACCCATTCCTTGCATTAAAGCCATATATTCCCTTACCTGAGCTAT
>JAGPIU010000007.1 GCA_018054805.1 Paludibacter sp.
CCGGGAGCTAAAGGTTCAATCGTAATCATCAATAAATAATCATGGAACTGAAAGTAGTAAATATTAAAGGAGAAGACACAGGAAGAGTGGTATCGCTCAGCGATGCAGTCTTCGGTATTGAGCCAAACGACCATGCTATTTATTTAGATGTAAAACAGTATTTGGCCAACCAACGTCAGGGAACACACTCTTCAAAAGGAAGAAGCCAGCTTTCTGGTAGTACCCGTAAATTAGGCCGCCAAAAAGGTGGTGGTGGAGCTCGTCCGGGCGACATCAAGTCTGGTGTTCGTGTAGGTGGTGGTCGTATGTTCGGTCCAACTCCACGCGATTACAGCTTCAAACTGAATAAAAAAGTAAAACAATTGGCACGTAAATCGGCACTTTCGTACAAAGCAGCTAACAACCTGATTACAGTAGTTGAAAGCCTGCAATTCGAAACTCCGAAAACTAAAGAAATGTTGTCAATTGCAAAAAATCTGCAGGTAGTCGATAAAAAACCGTTAATTGTTTTAGCGAATGCAAATAAAAACGTATATTTGTCGGCTCGTAATTTGACACGTGTGAATGTCGTAACGGCTTCTGAATTAAACACTTACGTAGTGCTTAACGCTCAGTCGCTTGTACTTACCGAGGATTCGGTTTCGGCAATTGAACAATTATTTAACGCATAGGAGGTACAGAAATGGGAATTATAGTAAAACCAATCGTTACAGAAAAGATGACGAAGCTGGGCGAAAAACTGAACCGCTATGGCTTTAGAGTTCAAAAAGACGCGAACAAAATCGAGATTAAAAAAGCTGTTGAAGCTTTGTACAATGTGACTGTAACAGAAGTTAATACGATGATTGTGGCACCAAAACAAAAGAGCCGTTTTACCAAAAGCGGAGCTATTAATGGTAAAACTTCAGCGTATAAAAAAGCCATTGTCACTGTAAAAGACGGAGAACAAATTGATTTTTATAGCAATATCTAAAAAATGATTTACAATTTATGCATTTATGTACTACATTTTTGTAAGGTACGTAAATGCTAAATTGTAAATATTAAAAACAGTAAATTAATAAATGGCTGTACGTAAATTATTGCCCACAACACCGGGGCAGAGACACAAGATTATTGGCACATTCGACACAATTACTGCGAGCGCGCCAGAAAAATCTCTTGTTGTAGGAGGAGGAAAATCCGGTGGTCGTAACCACGATGGTAAAATGACCATGCGCTACTTAGGTGGCGGACACAAGAAGAAATATAGAGTAATTGACTTTAAACGCAACAAAGACGGTGTTCCCGCTACTGTTAAAACCATTGAATACGACCCGAATCGTTCGGCTCGTATCGCATTGTTGTTTTATGCTGATGGGGAAAAAAGATACATTCTTGCACCAAACGGATTGCAGGTAGGTCAGGTTGTACTGTCAGGAGCTGAAGCAGCTCCCGAAGTAGGTAATTCATTGCCTTTGCAAAACATTCCACTGGGAACAATCATTCACAACGTTGAATTACGCCCGGGTCAGGGTGCCGCGATGGTACGCTCTGCAGGAACATTTGCTCAGTTGACTTCTCGCGAAGACAAATATGCAATTATCAAATTACCTTCAGGTGAAGTCCGTAAAGTTCTTGCTTCATGTAAAGCAACAATTGGTACGGTAGGAAACTCTGACCATGCACTTGAAAGATCAGGTAAAGCAGGTCGCTCTCGCTGGCTGGGACGTCGTCCTCGCGTACGTGGTGTTGCTATGAACCCTGTCGATCACCCAATGGGTGGTGGTGAAGGACGTTCGTCAGGAGGACACCCACGTTCACGTAAGGGCTTGTTAGCTAAAGGTTACAAAACCCGCGCTAAGAAAAAACAATCGAGCCAGTATATTATTGAAAGAAAGAAAAAATAATCAGAAAAAGTAAGTAAATAATATGAGCCGTTCATTAAAAAAAGGACCCTTTATCAATCTGAAGCTCGAGAAAAAAGTTTTAGCCATGAACGAAAGCGGTAAAAAAACCGTAGTCAAAACATGGTCTCGTGCGACAATGATTTCACCTGATTTTGTAGGTCATACAATTGCAGTTCACAATGGAAATAAATTTATCCCTGTATATGTTACCGAAAATATGGTAGGACATAAACTGGGTGAATTCTCTCCCACACGTAACTTCCGTGGTCACGGTGGTAAGAAGAAATAATCCATTGAAATTTTAATCAGAAAAAAATAAACATTTCAAAGAAAATGGGTGCAAGAAAAAAAATATCAGCCGACGCAAGAAAAGAAGAAAATAAATCTCTTTATTTTGCCAAGCTCAACGACGTTCCTACTTCTCCCCGCAAAATGCGCCTGCTGGCCGACTTAATCCGCGGTATGGAAGTAAACAAAGCGTTAAGCGTTTTGAAGTTCTCTTCGAAAGAGGCTTCAATCAGACTTGAAAAACTGCTTAAATCAGCCATTGCTAACTGGGAAGCTAAAACTGAACAGAAAGCTGACAATGCTAATTTATATGTAAGCAAAATTTATGTGGATTCAGCAACCATGCTGAAACGTCTGCGTACTGCTCCTCAGGGCCGCGGATATCGTATTCGTAAACGTTCGAACCACGTAACTATATTTGTAGATACCAAAATTACTAACGATAACGAAAATTAATTGCTAGAATGGGACAAAAAATTAATCCGATAAGTAACCGCTTGGGAATTATCCGTGGATGGGATTCGAACTGGTATGGTGGCAACAATTATGGTGATACCATTCTTGAAGACAGCAAAATCAGAAAATACCTGAATGCCCGTCTGGCAAAAGCGAGCGTATCGCGTATCGTTATCGAACGTACGTTGAAACTGGTAACTATTACTGTATGTACTGCACGCCCCGGTATTATTATCGGAAAAGGCGGACAGGAAGTTGACAAACTGAAAGAGGAATTGAAAAAGGTAACCGATAAGGATATCCAGATCAATATTTTTGAAATCAAACGCCCTGAATTGGATGCTGTAATTGTGGCAAACAACGTAGCCCGTCAGATCGAAGGTAAAATTGCTTACCGTCGTGCGACTAAAATGGCTATCGCTTCTACAATGCGCATGGGTGCTGAAGGTATCAAAATCATGGTTTCAGGCCGTTTGAACGGAGCCGAAATGGCACGTTCTGAAATGTATAAAGAAGGACGTACTCCCCTGCATACTTTCAGAGCCGACATCGACTACGCACACGCTGAAGCTTTGACCAAAGTAGGTATCATTGGTGTGAAAGTCTGGATTTGCCGTGGCGAAATCTATGGTAAAAAAGACTTGTCTCCTAACTTCACTGCAACAAAAGAAGTGTCGCGCGGTGGCGAGCGTTACAGTAACGACCGTCCTAACGATCGTGGTGGAAAAGGATTCAAAAAGAGAAAGAAATAACTGTTATTAATGAATTTGATTTAAGGAAATTATGTTACAACCTAAAAAAACAAAGTTCAGGAGACAGCAGAAAGGGCGCATGAAAGGAAATGCCCAAAGAGGTAATCAGTTGGCGTTCGGTTCTTTTGGAATTAAATCTTTAGAATCCAAATGGCTCACTGGTCGTCAAATTGAAGCTGCCCGTATCGCTGTAACCCGTTATATGCAACGCCAGGGTCAAATCTGGATCCGTGTGTTCCCGGACAAACCAATCACCAAAAAACCTGCAGAGGTTCGTATGGGTAAAGGTAAAGGTGCTCCCGAAGGATTCGTGGCTCCTATCACTCCTGGTCGCATACTATTCGAAGTAGAAGGTGTTTCGTTCGAAATTGCCAAAGAAGCACTTCGCTTAGCTGCTCAGAAATTACCCGTAACTACCAAATTTGTAGTACGTCGCGATTATGATTCAACCCAAAATGTGTAAGGAAAAATGAAAACAAGAGAAATTAAAGAATTAAACAACAAAGAGATTCAGGAGCGCATAGATGCTGCAAACGAGCAGCTTGACCGTCTGCGCATGAATCATGCTATTTCTCCGCTCGACAATCCGTTGCAAATTAAAGTGGTTCGCAGAACTATCGCACGTCTTGCTACTGAGTTACGTCAGCGTGAAATTAATCAATAAAAAAATTAAACACTGATGGAAAGAAATTTAAGAAAAGAAAGAACGGGTGTCGTTTTCAGCAACAAAATGGAAAAAACCATTACAGTAGCTGTAAAGTGGAAAGAAAAACACCCTATTTACGGTAAATTCGTAAATAAGACAAAAAAATACCATGCTCATGACGAGAAGAACGACTGTAACATTGGAGATACAGTACGTATCATGGAAACCCGTCCGCTGAGTAAATTAAAAAGATGGAGATTAGTTGAAATTATCGAAAGAGTTAAGTAATTATGATACAACAAGAATCAAGACTCGTAGTAGCGGACAATAGTGGTGCCAAAGAAGCCCTCTGTATTCGTGTATTGGGAGGAACCAGCAAACGTTACGCCACACTGGGCGATATTATCGTTGTGTCGGTGAAGAGTGTAATCCCTTCGTCGGACATTAAGAAAGGTATCGTTTCGAAAGCTGTGATAGTACGTGTGAAAAAAGAAGTACGTCGTGCCGACGGTTCTTACATTCGTTTCGACGACAATGCCTGTGTATTGTTAAACAATGCCGGTGAAATCCGTGGAAGCCGTATTTTCGGCCCTGTAGCCCGTGAATTACGCGCTACTAATATGAAAATCATTTCACTTGCACCTGAAGTGCTTTAATCTTCGTAAAAAAAATTAGTGATGAGTAAATTACACATAAAAAAAGGTGATACCGTTTACGTAAACACCGGTGTTGACAAAGGCAAAACCGGTCGTGTACTCGAAGTACTTGTGAAAGAACAGAGAGCTATCGTAGAAGGTGTGAATATGGTGTCAAAGAGCACCAAACCTAATGCTAAGAATCCTCAGGGTGGCATCGTAAAACAAGAAGCAGCAATTCATATCTCAAATCTGAATCCGGTTGAGAATGGCAAACCGGTTCGCGTAGGACGCAAACTGAATGCTGATGGTAAACTGGTACGCGTTTCTAAAAAATCAGGAGAGGAAATCTAACAATGAATACAGCAAGTTTAAAGAATGACTACAGAGAGCGTATCGTTCCTGTGTTAATGAAAGAGTTCGGATACAGCTCGGTAATGCAAGCTCCCAAACTCGAAAAAATTGTCCTCAATCAGGGATTGGGTATCGCTGTGGCCGATAAAAAGATCATCGAAATAGCTATCAATGAAATGACAACTATTACTGGTCAGAAAGCAGTAGCTACCATATCTAAAAAGGATATTTCGAACTTTAAGTTACGTAAAAAAATGCCAATCGGTGTGCGCGTGACTCTTCGTGGCGAACGTATGTACGAATTCCTGGAACGTTTGGTGCGTGTGGCTTTACCACGTGTACGTGACTTCAAGGGTATCGAAAACAAACTCGACGGACGTGGAAATTATACACTCGGTATTACTGAGCAGATTATTTTCCCTGAAATCAACATTGATAACATAAATCGTATGTTAGGTATGAACATCACATTTGTGACTACAGCCAAAACCGACGAAGAAGGTTTCGCACTGTTGAAAGAATTTGGTTTACCATTTAAGAAAAACTAATCAGAAAGAAATACAATGGCAAAAGAATCAATGAAAGCCCGCGAGGTAAAAAGAGCTAAACTGATTGCTAAATATGCGGCTAAACGTGAACAATTTTTAGCTGAAGGCAATTATGACATGCTTCAGACTTTACCACGCAACTCGTCGCCTATCCGTCTGCACAACCGTTGCAAAATCACCGGTCGTCCTAAAGGATATATGCGTCAGTTTGGAATTTCGCGTATTCAGTTCCGCGAGATGGCTTCGAACGGCTTAATCCCCGGAGTGAAAAAAGCAAGCTGGTAAACATATTTACCATTTTACCATTTAGCATTTACCTTTTGGTAGATTTTAAATGGTAAATGGTAGATTATCAAATAGTAAATAATTAAATATTGTCCCGGGAGACGGGATCAATTTAAAAAACAATTTTATGACAGATCCAATCGCAGATTATTTAACCCGATTGCGGAATGCTATTAAAGCCAACCACCGTGTGGTGGAAGTTCCCGCATCGAACTTGAAAAAGGAAATGACCAGGATATTGCATGAGAAAGGCTATATCCTTAACTACAAATTTGTAGAAGATGGTCCTCAGGGTACTATTAAAATCGCCCTGAAATACGATCCGGTAAACAAAGTGAACTCAATCAAGAAATTGATTCGTGTGTCAACTCCGGGTCTTCGTCAGTATGTAGGCCACAAAGAAATGCCCCGTGTACTCAATGGTTTGGGTATTGCAATTCTTTCTACTTCAAAAGGTGTGATGACCAACAAAGAAGCTGCCGACCTGAATGTAGGTGGTGAAGTAATTTGTTATGTATATTAAAAGTAGGAGGAAAGAAAAATGTCAAGAATAGGAAAGCAACCCATTAATATCCCTGCCGGTGTGACTGTTTCGGTCGCTAACACCACAGTGACAGTAAAAGGTCCTAAAGGAACCCTTATACAGGAGATTAACCCTAATATCTCTGTTGCCGTTGAAGGTAACGTTTGTACAGTGACTCGTCCCGACGACGAAAAACTAAACCGTTCAATGCACGGTTTGTATCGTTCACTGATTCAGAATATGGTAACCGGAGTATCTGAAGGATACAAAAAAACACTCGAGCTTATTGGTGTGGGTTATCGTGTATCGAATCAGGGACAAGTACTTGAATTTGCTTTGGGTTACACCCATAATATTTTCATGAGCTTACCGCCTGAAATTAAAATTGAAACCAAGAGCGAACGTAACCAGAATCCCATTGTGATTCTCGAAAGTGCCGATAAGCAATTAATCGGTCAGGTATGTGCCAAAATCCGCTCGTTCCGTAAACCTGAGCCTTATAAAGGAAAAGGTATACGCTTCCAGGGAGAGGTTGTTCGTCGTAAAGCAGGTAAATCTGCAGGTAAAAAATAATTTACGTAAACTTGTGAAATTATGTCAGTAAAATCAAATAGAAGATTAAGAATAAAAGCTCATATCCGTCATAAAGTATCGGGTACAGCTCAAAAACCTCGTTTGACCGTATTTCGTAGCAACACGCAGATTTACGCTCAGGTAATCGACGATGTAAAGGGAGCAACTCTCGCATCAGCATCCTCGTTAGGTATTAAAGAAAAAATGACAAAAACCGAACAGGCTGCCAAAGTTGGTGCACTTGTTGCCAAAGCTGCTCAGGAAGCTGGTATCACTACAGTGATATTTGATCGTAACGGTTATTTGTATCATGGTAGAGTTAAACAATTGGCCGATGCTGCCCGCGAAGCAGGTCTTAAATTTTAATCAGGTAAGTCAACGAATATGAATAAAGTAAAAACGACCAACGATTTGGAGTTGAAAGACAGATTGGTAGCTGTAAATCGTGTTACCAAAGTGACAAAAGGGGGACGTACATTCAGTTTCTCGGCCATTGTGGTGGTTGGTAACGAAGATGGTATTGTAGGCTGGGGTCTGGGCAAAGCCGGTGAAGTAACTGCTGCTATTGCCAAAGGTACTGAAGCTGCTAAAAAGAACCTGATTAAAGTGCCGGTATACAAGGGAACTATTCCTCACGCACAATTATCGAAATTTGGTGGAGCACAGGTGTTGATTCAACCAGCTTCAGCGGGTACCGGAGTAAAAGCCGGTGGTGCCATGCGTGCCGTACTCGAAAGTGTGGGAATTACCGACGTACTTGCTAAATCAAAAGGATCTTCGAATCCTCACAACCTTGTAAAAGCTACTATCGTGGCTTTAGGTGAATTACGCGATGCGCATACTGTGGCTCAAAACCGCGGTGTATCACTCGATAAAGTGTTTAACGGTTAAAATTGGAAGAATTATGGCAACTATTAAAATAAAACAAGTTCGCAGTAAAATCAAATCGCCAAAAGTGCAGAAGCTTACGCTCGAAGCTCTCGGTTTGAAGAAAATGAATGCCGTTGTGGAACACGAAGCTACACCCTCAGTTTTGGGTATGGTAGCTAAAGTGAAACACCTGGTTGAAGTGATTAAATAATAATAATTGACTCTTTAAAAAATTAAGATATGAATTTAAATAGTTTAACCCCTGCAGTAGGTTCGGTGAAAACCCGTAAGAGAATCGGTCGTGGTACAGGTTCTGGTTTAGGCGGAACTTCTACTAAAGGGCATAAAGGTCAGAAATCACGTTCGGGTTATTCACGTAAAGTGGGTTTCGAAGGTGGTCAGATGCCTATACAGCGTCGTTTGCCTAAATTCGGTTTCAAAAACGTGAATCGCGTTGAATTTAAAGCTATCAACCTCGAAACCATCGAAGCTCTTGCACAGAGCGCAAAACTTACCAAAATTGGTTTGAATGAACTCCGCGAAGCCGGATTTATTTCACGCACTGCATTGGTGAAAGTTTTGGGCAAAGGAGCTTTGACTGTAAAAGTGGAAGTGGAAGCCAACGCATTTTCAAAATCGGCCGAAGAAGCTATCGTAGCTGCAGGTGGAACCGTAGTAAAATTGTAACCACACGAAACGGGTCCCGTTCTGTAATTTATAGAACGGGACAGTTTCATGTTGACATTTAAATAAATAATTACACATGAAATTCATAGAGACACTTAAAAATATCTGGAAAATCGAAGACCTTCGTAGTCGATTGCTGACAACCATCTTGTTTGTGCTGATCTATCGTTTTGGATCGTTTGTCGTTCTTCCGGGTATTGACCCAACCGCTCTGACAGCGTTGAAAGATCAAACCAGTGGTGGTTTAATGGCCTTGTTGGATATGTTCTCTGGTGGTGCTTTTGCCAATGCTTCGGTATTTGCCCTGGGTATTATGCCTTACATTTCGGCTTCAATTGTGATCCAGTTGTTGACCATTGCGGTTCCTTATTTCCAAAAGATGCAACGCGAAGGCGAAAGCGGACGTCGGAAAATGAATCAGTACACACGTTACCTTACAGTTGCAATTCTGCTTTTGCAGGGTCCATCGTACCTTATCAACCTTAGTGTTCAGTTGGCTCAGGCCGGTTCGGCACTTCCTGAAAGCTGGTGGTTTACTATTTCATCGACCATTATTCTGGCAGGTGGTAGTATGTTTGTAATGTGGCTTGGTGAGCGTATTACTGATAAAGGTATCGGTAACGGTATATCATTTATCATTCTTGTGGGTATTATTTCCCGCTTCCCGGGAGCCGTGATCAAGGAATTTGCTTCACGTGTAACCGATGCTGGTGGTGGTTTGGTAATGTTCCTGCTCGAGGTGGTTTTCCTTTTGCTGGTAATTGCTGCTTCTATTATGCTTGTTCAGGGAACCCGCAAAATTCCTGTGCAGTATGCAAAACGTGTGGTTGGTAATAAACAATATGGTGGTGTACGTCAGTATATTCCCCTGAAAATTAATGCTGCTGGTGTAATGCCTATCATTTTTGCTCAGGCTATTATGTTTATTCCTGTTACACTTGCTCAGTTCTCAGGATCTGAAACTGTAAGCAGTTTTGTAGGTGCATTCATGAATAACAATGGTTTCTGGTACAATCTTGTATTTGGATTGATGATTGTGGCGTTTACATATTTCTATACAGCTATTACTGTTAATCCAACACAAATGGCTGAGGATATGAAACGTAATAATGGCTTTATTCCGGGTATCAAACCGGGTAAACGTACTGCCGAATATCTGGATACCATTATGTCGCGTATTACACTTCCAGGTTCTATCTTCCTGGCTATTGTAGCAATTCTGCCTGCATTTGCCTCGTTGCTCGGAATCAATCAGGAATTTGCACAGTTCTTTGGTGGGACTTCACTGCTTATTCTTGTAGGGGTTGTGCTTGATACACTTCAGCAAATAGAAAGTCATTTATTGATGCGCCATTACGATGGATTATTGAAATCAGGACGCATTAAAGGACGCTCAGGTGGAGCATCTGCATATTAAAAATTAGTATTGAATGATATATTTGAAGTCTGACGAAGAAATTGAATTGCTTCGTATCAGTAATCAGATTGTGGCTAAAACGTTAGCCGAAATTGCTAAAATCATTGCGCCGGGTGTCAGCACTGCTCAACTCGACAAAGTGGCTGAAGAATTTATTAGGGATAATGGTGCAGTACCGGGTTTTCTCGGTTACGGTGGGTTTCCCGGTTCTATTTGCACTTCAGTCAACGATCAGGTAGTGCACGGAATTCCTTCGGATAAAGTCATTCTTCAGGATGGCGATATTATTTCGGTGGATTGCGGAGCTTATATCAATGGTTTTCATGGCGATTCGGCTTACACTTTCTGTGTGGGCGATGTAAAACCCGAAATCAGGGAATTACTTCGTACAACCAAAGAATCTCTTTACAAAGGTATTGAGCAGGCTCAGGAAGGACGACGACTCGGTGATTTGGGTTATGCAATACAGAATTATTGCGAAAGCAAAGGATACTCTGTAGTGCGCGAAATGATCGGACACGGTGTAGGACGCAATTTACATGAATCACCCGAAGTGCCTAATTACGGACGAAAAGGTAACGGTCCAATGCTTAAGTCAGGAATGACGATTGCCATTGAACCAATGATTAACCTTGGAAGCCGCCATTTGGTTTTCGAAAAAGATGGATGGACAACCCGTACACTCGATCGTAAACCTTCGGCTCACTTCGAGCATTCGGTAGCTATACGTAAAGGTAAAGCAGATATTTTATCAAGTTTTGAATATATTGAACAGATAACAGGAGAAATTTAACTTATTT
Source organism: Paludibacter sp. (assembly GCA_018054805.1). The sequence goes on from JAGPIU010000007.1 coordinate 10,724, forward strand.
ATGGCCAAGCAAACAGCAATTGAGCAGGATGGAACAATAATCGAAGCATTATCAAACGCAATGTTTCGGGTAGAACTGGAAAACGGACATGTGATAACTGCCCATATCTCCGGTAAAATGCGTATGCATTACATCAAAATTTTGCCCGGTGATAGAGTGAAAGTTGAAATGTCGCCCTACGATCTTTCGAAAGGAAGAATATCGTTCAGATATAAATAAATCAGGAATCAGGTTGACGAGGAAACAAGAAGACGGAAATACTGAATAAGGCTATTACAAGCAAAAGTAATTTAAACACAAATAAATATTTTCATCATGAAAGTAAGAGCTTCTGTAAAAAAGCGCACAGACGATTGTAAAATCGTTCGCCGTAAAGGGCGCTTGTATGTGATTAACAAAAAAAATCCCAAGTTCAAACAACGTCAGGGATAATTTAAATTTTATAAGCAAAATAAATTAAGTTTATGGCTATAAGAATTGTCGGAGTAGATTTACCCCAGAACAAACGCGGGGAAGTTGGATTGACTTATATCTACGGAATAGGTCGCAGTAATGCAAAAAAGATTTTAGAAGAAGCAGGTGTTGATATCAACATCAAAGTCAAAGACTGGACTGACGACCAAGCAGCTAAAATCCGCGAAATCATTGGTGCCGGATATAAAGTGGAAGGTGACCTTCGTTCAGAAGTTCAACTTAACATTAAACGTTTGATGGACATCGGTTGCTACCGTGGAGTTCGTCATCGTGTCGGCCTCCCATTGAGAGGACAGAGTACTAAGAATAATGCCCGTACTCGTAAAGGTAAAAAGAAAACAGTTGCTAACAAGAAAAAAGCAACTAAATAAGGTTTAACTGTTAGCGAATTTTAGAAAAGCTAAATAATTATTGAAATAATATGGCAAAGAAAACAGTTGCAGCCAAAAAGAGAGTCGTAAAAGTAGACGGTGTAGGTCAGTTGCACGTACATTCTTCTTTCAACAACATTATTGTTACACTTACTAATGGTGACGGACAGGTTATTTCGTGGTCGTCGGCAGGTAAGATGGGATTCCGTGGCTCAAAGAAAAATACCCCTTATGCAGCACAGATGGCTGCTCAGGATTGTTCAAAAGTTGCTTTCGATTTAGGCTTACGCAAAGTGAAAGCCTATGTAAAAGGACCGGGTAATGGTCGCGAATCGGCTATCCGTACTGTACATGGTGCAGGTATTGAGGTAACCGAAATCGTGGACGTAACACCACTGCCACACAACGGTTGTCGTCCTCCTAAACGCAGACGCGTTTAATTTGAGAATTCGAAAATTACAGCCGCGGGCCTTGGCCCGCGGATAAATAATTTGAAAATTTAAACAACACGGTTTGTACGTACAAGGTATGTCCCGATTTAGTATTGCAGTCGAAAACCTCTCAGCAATCGCGGCATTATCGGTAAGTAAGGAGTAAACGACAAACTATTTTTATCACAATAAAAAAATAAAAGAAAAATGGCAAGATATATTGGACCAAAATCAAGAATTGCCCGTAAGTTTGGTGAAGCTATTTTCGGACCTGACAAAGTGTTATCGAAAAAGAATTACCCTCCAGGACAACACGGACAATCCCGTCGTAAAAAAACGTCGGAATATGGTATTCAGTTACGCGAAAAACAAAAAGCCAAATATACTTATGGCGTATTGGAAAAACAATTCCGTAACCTTTACGAAAAAGCTCAGAGTAATCCTGGTGTAACAGGTGTAATTTTGCTTCAGCTTCTCGAGTCTCGTCTCGACAACATTGTGTATCGTTTAGGTTTTGCACCTACACGTGCCGGTGCCCGTCAGTTGGTGAGTCACAAACACATTACTGTGAATGGTAAAGTAGTGAATATCGCTTCGTATCAGGTTCGTCCCGGTCAGGTTATTGCAGTTCGCGAGAAAGATAAATCAATGGAAGTTATCGCTGAATCGCTGAACGGTTTCAACCACACTAAATATCCGTGGATTGAATGGAACGCTGCTTCAATGTCGGGAACATATTTACATATCCCCGAACGCGAAGATATTCCTGAAAATATCAAAGAACAGTTAATTGTTGAGTTGTACTCTAAATAATAAGTGAAACCATGGCTATATTAGCATTTCAAAAACCCGAAAAGGTAATCATGTTGGAAGCTGACGCTTTTCAAGGTAAATTTGAATTCCGTCCGCTGGAACCGGGTTACGGTATTACCATTGGTAATGCTTTGCGCCGTATCCTTTTGTCGTCGCTCGAGGGCTTTGCCATTACGGCAATCAAAATCGAAGGCATCGATCATGAGTATTCAACTATTCCGGGTGTAATTGATGATGTAACAAACATCATTCTGAACCTGAAACAAGTGCGTTTCAAACAGAACGTAGAAGATTTCGACAGCGAAAAGGTGACTATCAACGTGACTGGTACCTCGGTGTTCAAAGCTGAAGACATTGGTAAGTATTTCACCGGTTTCGAAGTGCTGAACCCCGAACTCGTCATTTGCGAAATGGACCCAACGGCCAGTTTCCAGATTGACATTACGGTGAACAAAGGTCGTGGTTACTCGCCTGCCGAAGACAATCGTGTGGCTAACGCCGAAGCCGGGGTGATTCCTATCGATGCAATTTTTACTCCTATTCGTAACGTAAAATATGCCATCGAGAATTATCGTGTGGAACAGGTAACAGATTATGAAAAACTTGTTATCGAAATCAATACAGATGGATCAATTCATCCAAAAGATGCACTGAAGGAAGCAGCTAAAATTCTTATCCACCACTTTATGCTTTTCTCGGATGAGAAAATTTCGCTTGAAGTGTCGGAAGGAGAAGGTACAGACGAATTTGATGAGGAAGTACTTCATATGCGTCAGTTGCTTAAAACCAAACTGACTGACCTCGAATTGTCGGTTCGTGCATTGAATTGCCTTAAAGCTGCCGATGTGGAAACACTTGGCGAACTTGCCGGCTATCACAAACACGATCTGCTTAAATTCCGTAACTTCGGTAAAAAATCGCTCACCGAACTCGAAGAGAAGCTCGAAAGCCTCAATCTGCACTTCGGTATGGATATTGCCAAATATAAATTAGATAAAGACTAACGAGATGAGACATAATAAAAAATTCAATCACTTAGGCCGTAAAACGGCTCACAGAAAGTCAATGCTTGCCAATATGGCTATCTCTCTTATTCAACATAAGAGAATTGCTACCACACTGGCTAAAGCCAAAGCTTTACAGGTTTACGTTGAACCTTTGCTTACTAAAGGTAAAGACGATACAACACACTCACGTCGTACAGTTTTCAGCTACTTGCAAAACAAAGATGCTGTGACTGAACTTTTCCAGAATATCTCTCAGAAAATTGCTGACCGTCCGGGTGGTTACACACGTATCCTTCGTACAGGTTTTCGTTTGGGTGATAATGCTGAAATGTGTATTATCGAACTTGTTGACTACAACGAAAACATGTTGAAAGAAAAAGCAGCCAAGAAAGCTGCCCGTACACGTCGTGCCGGAGCTGCTAAAAAAGCTGCTGTTGCTGAAGCTCCTAAAGCTGAAG
>JAGPIU010000128.1 GCA_018054805.1 Paludibacter sp.
CGTCCCGCTTTGGTCGACATACTTGGTGACGCAATTACCTGCGCACCCCATGTTTGCATCAACGAGCGACGATAAGGTTTTTGCTCGTAGCTGATTTTTACCATATAAACAGCCAGTTCCAGGCCAAAAGCTTTTGAGGCAAACGACATGGCTGTTCCCCATTGTCCGGCACCTGTTTCGGTAGTTACATTTGTAACACCTGCTTCTTTACAATAATAAGCCTGAGCAAGTGCTGAGTTCAGTTTGTGCGATCCTACAGGACTTACACTTTCGTTTTTAAAATAAATGTGCGCGGGTGTGTCAAGTGCTTTTTCCAGTCCGTAAGCACGTACAAGTGGAGTGGGGCGGTATATTTTGAGTTTCTCGCGCACTTCTTCGGGAATTTCAATCCAGGCATCGGTCTGGTTCATTTCCTGATCGGCAAGTCCTTTGGCAAAAAGCGGATACAAATCCTCAGCCTTTATAGGTTCACGAGTGCCCGGATGAAGCATGGGCATTGGTTTATTGGGCATGTCAGCCACAATGTTATACCATTTGGTCGGCAATTCGTTTTCCGGCAAAATGAATTTCTTGGTTTTTTCCATTTTGTATTGAGAATAAATAATTTATAATGAGTTTTTTGATTTTGTTGTGTAATGACCGAACAGAAGATCATTGGTTGCTCTGTAAAAAATTCTGACAAAGATAAGAATAATATCTATAAACTGAAAGCTAATGATTGTCTTCGTTTACGGAATGAAATATTAAATGTGATTTAAATAAGAATTAAATACAGCTGCATGATACTGACATTTCAAAACGCATTACAGATAATGTAAACTCATTTCACATTAACCGTGCATTAAGATACTAATAATTGAATGCAGCAATTTCTGAACTGTTTGGTATTAAATAAAACCTGCCTTTGATAAAATCGGATACCATTTTATTCCATAATAATACGTCTATTCTGTCTTTCCTTAAAAATATAATTCGTACTTTTGCATGCAAATTTAATAAAACGAAACAAAGCATTATGATTCAATCGATGACAGGCTTCGGAAAAGCCACCTGCGAGTATGCCAACAAAAAAATTGTGGTGGAAATCAAATCGCTGAACAGTAAACAACTCGATATTTCGACCCGTGTGTCGGGACTGTATCGCGAAAAAGATATCGAAATTCGCAACGAACTATCACAACAGGTAGAGCGTGGTAAAGTTGATTTTGCACTGTATGTCGATAATTCGGGCAAGGAATCGGTGACTCAAATCAATCAGTCGGTGGTTGAATCATATTATCAGCAAATTCGTCAGCTTTCCGAAAATATTGGTATCGAAGTGCCTTCGAACTGGTTCGAAGTATTGCTTCGTTTGCCTGATACAATGAAAACCGAAACAATAGAACTGGATGAAAACGAATGGCTCGAAATTCGCAAAACCATTGCCGAAGCTGTGGATCAGCTTCGTGAGTTTCGTGTTCAGGAAGGTAAATCGCTCGAGGCTGTTTTCAATGCACGCATTGCACATATCGGCGAATTGCTGACGCAAATAGAACCTTTCGAACAGGAAAGAGTTGAAAAAATTAAAACCCGTCTTCAGGAAAATCTTCAGGCTTTGTCCGAAAAAATTGATTACGACAATAACCGATTGGAACAGGAGTTGATTTTTTATATCGAAAAACTCGACGTAAACGAAGAAAAAGTGCGTCTTCGCAACCATCTCGATTATTTTATCGAAACAATGCAAAACGAAAAAGCGCCGGGCAAAAAACTCGGATTTATTGCGCAGGAAATTGGTCGCGAAATCAATACTTTAGGTTCAAAATCGAATCATAGCGAAATGCAGAAAATTGTAGTGGCAATGAAAGACGATCTGGAGCAAATAAAGGAACAGGTGTTGAATGTGTTGTAAGTTTGAGTTAATTAACAAACGTTTTTTTTATGAGCGCTAAGCTGATTATTTTTTCGGCTCCTTCGGGTGCAGGCAAGAGTACTTTGGTACAACATCTTTTAAAATGTAACTTTGGAATGGAATTTTCCATTTCGGCTACAAGTCGTCCGCCCCGTGGCACCGAAAAACACGGTGTGGAATACTATTTTTTGACCGAAGACGAATTTCGTACTAAAATTGAAAACAATGAATTTCTGGAATACGAGGAAGTGTATCCCGGAAAATTTTATGGCACTCTGCGTAGCGAAGTCGATCGTATCAGTTCCGAAAACAAGAATGTGGTTTTCGATATTGATGTGGTTGGCGGACTGAATATTAAGAATGAATATGGCGACAGAGCTTTGGCTGTGTTTATAGCGCCGCCTTCGGTGAATGTGTTGCGCGAACGCTTGCAGGGACGCGGAACGGATACGGTTGAAATGATTGACAAACGTGTGGATAAAGCTGAATACGAAATGAGTTTTGCTCCGCGCTTCGATGTGGTGATTGTAAACGACGACCTCGAAAAAGCCAAAACGGAGGCCGAAAAAGTAATTTCCGACTTTTTAAGCAAATAGTAAATGAATATCGCTGTTTACTCAGGATCGTTCAATCCCATTCACAAAGGGCATCTTCAACTGGCTGAATATGTGATTGATCAGCAACTGGCCGATGAAGTTTGGTTGGTGGTGTCGCCATGTAATCCACTGAAAGAGCAAAAAGAACTGATCGATCATTTTTTGCGGCTCGATATGGTGATTGCAGCTATCAGCAATCGTAAGCGCATAAAAGCCAGCGATGTGGAATTCGATATGCCTGTTCCTTCGTATAGCATTGATACTCTGAATGTACTTAGCAAAATGTATCCTGAGCACACTTTCACTTTGCTCATTGGCAGCGACAATGCACTGGTTTTCGATAAGTGGAAAGATTACCCCGAAATTCTCGAAAAATACAGCGTTTTGGTGTATCCGCGTCGTGGTTACGATTTCGAAACTGTGGCGAAGCATTTCCCGCAAATGAAGCTTTTGCCAACGCCTTTTTACGATATTTCTTCCACTGAAATACGGAGTGCTATTGCTCAAAATCAGTCTGTGAATGAGTGGCTCGAACCGGAAGTAATTGAGTTCATTCAGGAAAATGGATTGTACGAAGAGTAGGAAACGAGGAAACAAGGGGACGGGGAGACAAGAAAATTGAACCTGAAATTTGGAACCTTGAAACCTTGAAACGCGAAACACATTACCCGCTTGTCATTCTGAGCTATTTTTTGTATTTTCGCAGTTCTCAATCTGATAATTAATATACAATATGAATATAGATTTCTCAAAATCAAATGGTTTGGTTCCTGCTATTATTCAGGACTATATGACCTCCAAAGTGCTTATGCTCGGTTATATGAACGAGGAAGCCTTGAAAAAAACACAGGAAACCGGTCAGGTTACATTTTTTAGCCGTACAAAAGACCGCTTGTGGACAAAAGGAGAGGAGAGTGGTAACTTTCTGAACGTGAAGTCTATAGATGTTGACTGCGACAATGATACTTTGTTGATAAAAGTAATTCCTGTAGGACCTGTATGCCATACCGGAACTGATACTTGTTGGGGCGAAAGCAATCAGGGTGACATTAGTTTTCTGAAATTCTTACAAGAATTTATCGAAGTGCGTCATGCCGAAATGCCCGAAGGTTCGTATACCACATCATTGTTCAATAAAGGCATCAACCGCATGGCACAAAAAGTGGGTGAAGAGGCTGTGGAAACTGTGATTGAAGCTACAAATGGTACCGAAGAAGGATTTCTTTACGAAGCTTCCGACCTTGTGTATCACCTTATTGTGTTGTTGCGTTCCAAAGGTTATTCGCTCGACGATATTGGTCGCGAACTGAAAAAAAGACATAAATAGTATATGTTGATTGCGTTCTGAAAACAGACATTTGATTTTCTCAAAAAATAAAATTTCCCAAAATGGCTAAAAAGCTGCTGATTAAATATGTAGGTGTAAACTTGTATCAACAGGAATTACAGGTTCTCAAAAATGTAAATCTTGAGGTTCATTCGGGTGAATTTATTTATTTGCTCGGAAAGGTGGGGAGTGGAAAAAGCTCTCTTTTGAAGTCAATTTACAACGAATTGCCTATCGAAAGTGGTGCGGCAGGTGTGCTTGGTTACGACCTCACAGCTTTACGCTCACGCGAATTGCCTTACCTGCGCCGCAAAATTGGCATTGTATTTCAGGATTTTCAGCTGCTTACCGACCGTACTGTAAACGACAATCTCGACTTTGTACTTCGCGCTACAGGCTGGAAAGACAAAGAGGCTATTGCAGAGCAAATTGCGCAGGTGCTGAAGCAGGT
>JAGPIU010000008.1 GCA_018054805.1 Paludibacter sp.
GATTTTAATTGTTTTGTAAAACTGCTGCAAATATAAGCAATTTAGCGCTGCAAAATGAAGATCAGGTTAATATTAAATCGTTAATTATTGATATTAATTACAAATTAGCTAAAAGATTGCAATAAAAAAACTATATTTACGAATCGTTTTTTGCAAAAACAGAAAACAAAAAAATGCAATGTTCATCCGGGGCAACCCGCTAAAACGTAAATGTTATGGGAGCAAAAAAGAATTTCGTACTCGACACCAATGTCATACTGCATGATTATAAATGCATTCAAAATTTCGAAGAAAATGATATTTACATTCCCATTGTGGTGCTCGAGGAACTCGACCATTTTAAAAAAGGAAACGAACAAATCAATTTTAACGCACGTGAATTTGCCCGCGAACTTGATTTGATAGCCAACGAAAAACTTTTCAGAAAAGGCGTTGAACTAGGAAAAGGAAAAGGAAAGCTTTACATCCTCACCGGGGGCGAATATCCCGACATCATTTCTAAATCGTTTATCGAAAAAACATCCGACCACCGCATTCTGGCATCAACTTATTCGCTTCGCGAATCGGGTAAAAAACAAAGAACTATTCTGGTTACCAAAGACATAAATCTGCGCATGAAAGCTCTTTCGCTGGGCATTGAAGCCGAGGATTATATCAACGACAAAGTAACCAATATCAACATTTTCGAAAAAAACCACGAAACATACAACCACATTGCGCCCGAAATCATCGAACGGCTCTATAGTAATGAAGGAGCAGTACCGGTGGACAGTCTCGACTTTGCTGCCGACATTGAGCCACAGGATTGTTTCATTCTGAAAAGCAATCGTTCGAGTATACTGGTGCGCTACAATCAGGAAACAGGCATGGTTATGCGTGTGGAAAAGGAACGTAGTTTCGGGATTGAGCCACGCAATGCCGAACAGGCTTTCGCCATGAATGTGTTGCTCGACGATGATGTAAAACTGGTTGCACTTACCGGAAAATCGGGTACCGGAAAAACATTGCTTGCATTGGCAGCCGCATTGCAAAAAAACGAACATTACAAACAAATACTCCTCGCCCGCCCTATTGTAGCCCTGGCCAACAAGGATTTGGGCTTTTTGCCCGGCGACGAAAAACAGAAAATTGCACCGTATATGCAACCATTGTTCGACAATCTGAATGTAATAAAACACAATTTTGCATACCAGGGCAAAGAAATCAAACTGATTGAAGATATGCAGAAAAATGGTCAGCTGGTGATTGAAGCGCTGGCTTACATACGCGGTCGAAGCCTGAGCGATACATTTTTTATAATTGATGAAGCACAAAACCTCACACCACACGAAATAAAAACCATCATTACCCGTGCCGGCGAAGGTACTAAAATTGTATTTACCGGCGACATTCAGCAAATCGACTCCCCGTATCTCGACATGTTTTCGAACGGGCTTGTGTATATGATCGATCGCATGCACGGACAGAATATTTTTGCTCATGTGAACCTGCTCAAAGGCGAAAGAAGCTACCTGTCGGAATTGGCCAGCAATCTGTTGTAGAAAGCTGAAAAGTAGTTAAAGCTTTCGATTTTTCGTTCGTTCTAAACTTTAAAAAGGCTAACTTTGCAGCCATTTTTTAAAGTTATGAGCGAACAACAATTTCATCACAGCATACCCATCCAGTTACGTTTCAACGATTTCGATGTGCTGGGACATGTCAACAATTCGGTTTACTTCACATTTTACGATTTAGGAAAAACCGAGTATTTCGAAAAAGTACTGCCGGGCATTACATCAAACAGAAATGTAGGAGTGGTGATAGCCAGTATTCATGTGGATTTTCAGCTACCGGTTTTTCCGGGCGAAAAAGTGGAAGTGCTTACCGCTGTGACCGAAATAGGCGAAAAAAGCTTCAAACTGCTTCAGCATTTGGTCGATTCGGAAACCCGCGAAGTAAAATGTGTTTGCCGCACAGTAATGGTTGGATACAATGCCAGTACGAAAACCTCGTATGCAATACCTGCCGAATGGCGAAATGCAATTTCGAAATTTGAAAATAAAGATTTCTCTGCTGAATAAACCAACGTTCAATCCTTCTTTTTTCAGCTGCCTTTTGCAGGTAAAGACCTTATCATACACCGAAACTTTCACATATAATAAAGCTTTCAGAACAATTGCTTTACAGGAATGTTTTTATTTATTAGTGAAACAAAATAAAGAATGTCGCAAACAATAAGTTCAACCAACAAATTAGCCACCGAAAACATTGGCAAACTAATGTGGGAATACACATTACCGGCCATTTTGGGTACGGTTGTAATGTCGCTTTACAACATTGTCGACCGTATTTTTATCGGACAGGGCGTAGGTGCGTTAGCCATTTCAGGGCTTGCGCTGACCATGCCATTCAGCATTGTACTCATGGCTTTCGGTATGCTCATTGGTGCTGGCTCGGCCTCACGCATTTCCATTACACTTGGCGAAAACAACAAAGATAAAGCTGAAAAAATACTCGGAAACGCCATTACACTTACGTTCATAATGTCAGGGACAGCCATCCTTCTGTCGATGATATTTATGGATGATATTTTACGATTGTTCGGAGGAACGGACAATACGCTGCAATACGCCCGCGAATATATGATGATTATTATCCCGGGAGGAATTTTTACGGCCTTGTATTTTGGCATGAATAATATTTTGCGTGCATCGGGACATCCCAAAAAAGCCATGCAAAACATTATGCTCGGCGCCATTATCAATACAGTACTCGATCCGATTTTTATTTTTGTATTCGACTGGGGCATACAGGGAGCTGCCTGGGCTACAGTCATTTCATATTTAATCGGGACCATACACGTAGGCAGACAATTTTTCGGAAAAAATTCCACTTTACGTTTCCATTGGAACAACCTGAAACCTCAGAAAGATATTATTCTATCGATTGTGAGCATTGGAATGTCGCCTTTCAGCATGCAGATAGGTACAAGTATGGTGGTCATTTTCATCAACAGTACATTGCTGAAGTACGGTGGCGACCTTGCAATAGGTGCATACGGTATTATCAACAGTATCAACATGTTGATTGTAATGTTCATTGTCGGGCTCAATCAGGGCACGCAACCTATTGTCGGGTTCAATTATGGAGCAGGAAACTACAGCCGAATGTTTACAACCATCAAAAAGGCCGTGATAGTAGCCACTTGTTTCTCAGTCTTCGGATTTATTCTGGGAATAATTTTTCCACGAATGGCGGTTTCGCTTTTCACCAACGATATAAATATGATTGACATTTCAGCTAATGCCATGCGTATATCCGTCATCATGTTTCCTGTGATTGGGATACAAATTGTGATCTCAAACTTTTTTCAATCTATAGGGAAAGCCAAAATTTCAATTTTTCTGAGCCTGACACGTCAGTTTATTTTCTTCATCCCGGCATTGTTTATTTTGCCCCCGCTGTTTAAACTAAACGGCGCATGGGCGTCAATGCCTGTTTCCGACGGACTTGCCTTTTTTGTATCAATCAGCACTTTTGCTTTATTTTACAAAAAATTCAAGCAAACAAAAATGCAGGCGTCCGATTTGCCGGCTGAGATTATTGAGCAATAAAATATTTTCGTCTCAGAAAAAACGAATCTGTTTATTCATGTTCAGAAAGACATTTTATTCCTCGCCAAAAGTTTTTTTACACGCCCATTAAACCTTTGTTTGCTGTTTTCGTCAATAAGAACAGATTCAAAAAAAAACACTCGCAGGTACTGCCATTGCACAGCCTGCGATTTTCATATATAAAAATCTCATAATCAATAATTATAAATGAAAGTTCTACGTATTATTATTTTCAGTCTGTTGTTTTTTACAGTTTCACTCAGTGCTCAGCGCAGTATACAGTCATCGGTTTTCGATGCTAAAAATGGTCAGGCTATCGAAATGGCGACCGTACGTCTTCTGAAACAAAAAGATTCGGCATTGGTGCAGGGCGCGCAAACCGACATGAAAGGTGGATTTACGCTTCCGAAAGTCAGATCAGGCAACTACATTCTTTTGGTTAGTTCGGTGGGTTATCACGACTACAAGCGAAACATTACAATGGAGAATAAAGATTTGATTTTAAAAGCCATACAGCTGAATGAAAATGTAAAACTACTGAACGAACTGGAAGTAAAAGGCACCGCAGCACAATTGGTAGTGAAAGGTGATACTGTAGAATACAACGCCGCAGCATTCAAAACTCAGGAGAATGCAGCTGTGGAGGAACTTTTGAAAAAACTGCCGGGCGTGGAAATATCGGCTGATGGTAAAATTACCGTCAACGGCGAAGATATTAAAAAGATACGTGTGGATGGTAAAAAGTTTTTCGAAGGCGACATAGAACAGGCCACCAAAAACCTTCCGGCCGATATGATTGAGAAAATTCAGGTACTCGAGCAAAAATCGGATATGGCTCTGCTCACCGGATTTGAAGATGGGGATACTGAGCGCATTATAAACCTCACCACCAAACCTAATCGCCGAAAGGGAGTTTTCGGAAATATGGGACTTGGAGCCGGTCTTGATATCAATAACGATTTCAGGTACGATGGAAGCCTTTCGATGAACATTATGCGTGGCGAATCGCAAACCAATATTAATGCAGGAGCCAACAACCTGAACACTTCGCGTGGAAGCCGGGGGCGTGGGTCTTGGGGAGGCGCAAACAGCGGTATCACCACTTCGCAAAACTTAGGTATAAACAACAACACCATTATTAACCCCAAATTCAAAATTGGTGGCGATGTCACTTTTAATCATTCCAATAATTTAAGCGAAACCGAAACCGAGCGTACAAGCTATATTTCGGAAAAAACCTACGACGACTGGTCGAAATCCATGTCGGGTAACGACCGCTATTCGACCAATCTGCGCTTGGAAGCCGAATGGAAAATTGACTCTTTGCGAACAATTGTATTTCAGCCCAATATGGGCTACAACCAAACCGAATCGTTCAGCACACGCGAATACCGCTACCTTACCGAAGGCGATTCCACCAGTTGGGGCGATTCGAAAAACTCAGGGTTTAGTAATTCTCTTTCGGGAGGTTTAAATGTGATTTACAATCAAAAATCGGCTCAGAAAAAAGGTCGTTCGTTTACATTAAACCTGCGAACAGGTTTTTCGGAAAGCAACAGCGACAATATGAACCTTTCGAATAAATTTACCAACGACACCACCATATTAATTGACCAGAACACCATCAACCGTTCGAATAATTTCAATTCGTACCTGCGAATGTCGTTCGTTGAGCCATTGTGGAATAATAAAAATATGCTCGAAGCAGCCGTTTCGGTGAGCAACAACACTACAAAATCGGTAAAAGAGCAGTTCGGAAAGGATGTAAACGGCGATTATACAATTTTCAACGACGAATACAGTAACAATTTCGAAAATATATTCTTTCGCGAAAGCATAGAGCTAAACTACCGTTTTACTGAAAAAGATTACAACATTATGCTTGGGGTAAACGGTGAGCCTTCGCAAACCCGCAACCTGCGCGAGTACGGAAATGGTTTTGTGCGCGACACTACTTATGGCGTATTTAACTTTGCTCCTACCGGGCGTTTTCAGTACAATTTCGGACGAAAAACATTTGCGCGCATCGATTATCGCGGACGCACACAGCAACCTTCTATCGACCAAATGCAGCCGGTAAAAAACAACTCCGACCTAATGAACGAAACAGTGGGAAATCCTTCGCTAAATCCAGCTTTTTCGCACAATTTGCGATTGATGTACAGCCAGTTTAACGACAAAACATTTTCTTCGTTCAGCACATTTCTGAATACAAATCTGACCAAAGATGCGCTGGTTTCGAACCGTATTTACGATAGTTCGTTGAAACAATATAACCAAACTGTAAATCTGAAAGATGCAATGCCATTGTCGCTTAACTGGAATGTAATGTTCAACACTCCGCTCATTCAGAAACGTTTGCACTTCAACACCAACACTTCAACCGGATACCGCACTCAGTACGGATTTGTATCGCGCGGAGTAAACAACGAAGAGATTGATATTGATAATTTGCTTACCGGAGCAAGTAACTTTACACGCACTTACAATGCGGCCGAAGAAATTTCACTCACATTTACCCACGACGTAATTGAAATGGGTGTTCGTGGAAGAATTGGATATAACAACTCGCTGAACAGTCAGAAAAATGTGGAAACCGAAACATGGGACTGGATGGGCCGTGGTAATCTTGTAATCCGTTTTCCTTACGACTTTACGCTTAGTTCGGACATAGCCTACTCCGACCGTGCAGGCTATACCAATATGGATCAGAGTGAAATAATGTGGAATGCAGCACTTGACAAAAGTCTTTTCAAGAAAAAAGGAACACTTTCGTTACGCGCCAACGACATTCTGCGTCAGCGACTGAATATCCGTCAGACCATTGGCGACAATTATGTACAATACAGCCGTTACAACACGCTGCCATCCTACTTTATTGTGAGCTTCACATATAAAATCAATCAGTTTGGAGGTCGTGCAACCGGTGAAAACAACAGTCAGTTTGGCCCCGGCATGCGTCCGGAACGAGGATCGGGCGGTGGAGGTGGCCGAAGAATGTTGGAAGGTGGCGGAGGTATGTTTTAGAAAATTAGCATAGTTCTTCGAGGCGCTTTTCAGCCATAGCACAATAATCGGGATTGAGTTCGAAACCAATAAAATTTCGTTTCAGTTTTCGGGCAGCCACAGCAGTGCTGCCCGAACCCATAAATGGGTCGAGCACCAAATCGCCCTCGTTGCTACTTATTTCGATAAATGGGAGGCAGACTTTCAGTGGTTTCTGGGTTTTGTGTGCAGTGCGCTCTTTTCCCATGCAAATAGGAGCCTGAATAAAATTGTGCATTTCGTTCACCGGTTTGTGATTCCAGGTTTTAGGTGTTCCCTTCGAAAAATGCACCATCATTTCCATGCTATTGGCATACATTTTTCGGGTATAAATAGCAGGAAAAGGATTGGTTTTGTGCCAGTGAATTACCTTGCGAAACTGAAATCCCACACGCTCCACCATACGATTGAGATATGATACAAAATCGTCGCCACACCACAAATAACCCACAGCACCCGGCTTCGCTACACGAAAACATTCGGCAAGCACATCCTCCAGAAACTGCAAATATTCTTCTTCCGAATTAAATCCGTCGAATTCAAATTCAGTCACCACATCCTTGTGATTTTTCAATCCCTGTACGTTTTGTGCACGGTACTGATAATAAGGCGGATCAGTAAAAATCATGTCTACACAGGCATCCGGCATTTGCCTTAAACCTTCGAGACAGGAAATGTTGTGAATTTTATTTATTTGCATGAAGCAATGATATTTATAATTTATAATATTGCGGGAAAAGCGGCTTCCGGTCGCTTGGAATTTTTAAGCTAACGAAATATGCCTGATATTTTTTTAAGCGACTGGAAGTTGCTTCTCCCTGATTAACACAGAATTCACTTCCCGAAATACTTCTCAAGCAACTCATGGGCAGCCACAAAAGAGCTGATTTCGTTCGAGAGAATACGGTTTTCGTATTGCGTCAGCAGGTTTTTAATTTCGTTGTTATGATAAAAATTTGAGCGAAGTGCTTCGTTGATCGATTCGTACATCCAGTATTTCGACTGCGAATTGCGTTTGTGCGCAAAATAACCATTCGTTTTGCTAAAATGCACATAACGCTCAACCATTTCCCACACTTTGTCGATGCCCGAATTTTCAATCGCCGAACAGGTTACCACATCGGGAATCCAACCTGATTCAGGCGCAGGAAACAAATGCAGGGCATTTTTAAACTGAACACGCGCCACATTGGCTTTATCCACATTGTTTCCATCGCATTTGTTTATCGCAATTCCGTCGGCCATTTCCATAATGCCACGTTTTATTCCCTGCAATTCATCGCCTGTGCCGGCCAACTGAATCAGCAAAAAGAAATCGACCATCGAATGAACAGCTGTTTCCGACTGGCCCACTCCCACTGTTTCCACAAATACTGTATCGAAACCGGCAGCTTCGCAAAGCACAATGCTTTCGCGCGTTTTGCGGGCCACACCACCCAGTGAACCCGCCGATGGTGAAGGACGGATAAATGCATTTTTAGCCACCGAAAGTTCTTCCATGCGGGTTTTATCGCCCAGAATACTACCTTTTGAGCGCTCGCTGCTCGGGTCGATGGCCAGCACAGCCAGTTTTCGACCCTGACGTACCAAATGCATGCCAAGCGCTTCGATAAAAGTACTTTTTCCTGCTCCCGGAACACCCGTTATTCCCAGTCGGGTAGCTTTGCCGGCATGAGGCAAACATTTTTCAATTACCTTCTGGGCAATTTCCTGATGCTCGGGCAACGAACTTTCGACCAGCGTTACAGCCTGGCTTAATATTGAAATATCACCACGCAAAATACCTTCCGCATACTCGTCGACACTATAATTGCGACGTTTGCGGCGTGCCTGCTGATAAGGATTGACTGTTGGAACCGACTCCACACCTCCGTTTACCGTTAGAGCTTTGTACGAAGGATCGTTCTCGGGATGATCGTGTTGATAATGCACTTTGATAATATTTTAAAACAAAAGCCAGAAAAGAAATCTATTCCCGGCTTCTGTATAAATGATTAGTAATTGTAGAAATTCACTTTCCTGATTTATGCAAATTTGCCTTTATTTAAACTCAGGAAATTTATTTTTAAAGCCTTATTTTAAATGCTTTACTTCTGCACTTTCCAGTTCAACACCAACACTATAAATGAATTATCGGGGTCGTTGGTTTGCACAGTGATTGTTTTTTTGTAATCACCTACAGGCAGCGTTTTCGAATTCAGTTCGGCCACCAGCTCAGCTGTTTTGCCTGAACCAACAGTCAGTTTAGCCGGGCGGATTACCAGTTCTTTATTGTTGTTTACCACTCTGCGGATTTCGAGCGCATTTGTTCCCTTGTTGCTGAAACGGAAACGAGCTGCTTTTTTAGTACCCTGTTTTACTGTGCCCATATCGATGTTACGGGTATTTGTTTCAAGAATCGGTGCTTTGCGGCGTTGGTCAAGTGTCAGTTTGCTGAAATCCTCAATTACATTGGCAAACACTTTAAGCTGATAATCGGCCGAGAACACTCTCTTGTTGTTGATTACCACAAATACATCGTCGACCACAGGTCCCCACAATGCACATTTATTTGAATTGAAAGTAAAAGTAATGGTGCCCTGCTGACCTGCTGCAAGCGTTTCAGGCTCAACTTTAGCACTTAAATGACCGGGAAGATTCTCAATTACAGGTTTAATACTGCTGCGACCTTCGTTTTTTACTTCAATAACGCGATTCTGACTTTTACCCTTGTCAACATTATTCATCTGAACCACTTTGGTTTTCAGTTTCAAATCGCCCATTGCTACTGGATAAGGATTTGCTGGTGAAGAGTTAACAGGTATCACATCACCTTTTATCAATAAAGTTACCTGCTCTTCGGTGGCATTGGAGCTTACATTGATAGTTTTAGTAAAAACACCCGGACGTCCGGCTGGGTTGTACGACACGGTGATTGATCCACTCTTACCCGGCTCAATGGGCTGACGGGTCCATGTAGGCGTGGTGCAACCACACGAAGCCTGCACGCGACTTACTACTAAAGGACCGTTTCCGGTATTTTTAAAAACAAATTCATAAGTGGCTTTTCCATCCGACTCATTGATTTGACCAAAATCGTGGGTTTTCTTTTCGAAAGTAATTACTGCCTTTTGGGCAAACATTATTCCTGTAAAAAGCAGTAGTACTGCTACAAAACTTAATTTCTTCATATGCTGTATGTTTTTTATAAACGTTTATTGAAAAAATAATTGTGACTTGCAAAAATATAAAAATTGTACGGCTTATCCATTGCTTTAAAAAAATATCTGCTTAATAAAAGTTAACCACGGAAAACAGTATTTACACACTACATTCTTCTGACTTCTAATATAATTGCTAAAAAATTCTTATTTTTGCGACTTGATAATAACATGGTATGTAATGAAAGCACATATTCAGAAGATTTTAAATCAGCAAAAGGAATTTATCCGCAACACCTACAGGCATTTGCACGCTCACCCCGAACTTTCGTTTGAGGAACATGAAACAGCAGCATTTATTTGCCGTCAGTTGGAGAACATGCAAATACCGTACCGTTCGGGAATTGCGGGCACAGGCATTCTGGCACGTATCGAAGGTCGAAATCCGGAGAAACGCTGCATAGCTTTGCGCGCCGACATGGATGCGTTGCCTGTGTGCGAAAATGTAAACATTGACTGGAAATCGAAAAACGAAAATGTGATGCATGCCTGCGGTCACGATGCGCATACTGCCTGCTTGCTGGGCGCTGCCGCTGTTCTCAACGAAATACGAAACGATTTTGAAGGTACACTATTGCTTGTATTTCAACCGGGCGAAGAAAAAGCTCCCGGTGGTGCACGACTTATGCTCGAAGCCGGCATTTTTGATGACTACAAGCCTGAACTTATTATTGCACAACATGTTTCGGTAGATTTCCCCACAGGCACAATGGCCTTTTTGCCCGGAAAAATCATGGCTTCGGCCGACGAGGTACACGTAAAAGTAAAAGGGAAAGGTGGTCATGGCGCCTTGCCACATCTTGTGAACGATACAGTGCTGGCTACAGCGCAAACGCTGGTGTCGCTTCAGCAGGTGAAAAGCCGGCTTTGTCACCCGCTAACGCCCATGGTGCTTACTTTCGGAAAACTTATTGCCGGAGGCGCTCAGAATATTATTCCGCACGAAGTTCAGCTTTCGGGCACTTTCCGTACTTTCGACGAAGAATGGCGACACGAAGCGCTCGCACATATCCGGCGTATTATTACCGAAACCACATCTGCCTATGGCTGCACAGCCGATATCGACATTCCGGATGGATATCCATGTGTGGTAAATGATTTGGAAATTACGCAAAAATCCCGTGCTTTTGCCGAAGAATGGGTTGGAAAGGAAAATACCCTGACCCTCGAACCCCGAATGACTTCAGAGGATTTTGCATTTTTCTCGCAAAAATATCCTGCCACTTTTTATCGCTTTGGCGTGAAAGGAGAAATAAATGCCGATTCGGGCGGTTTGCACAGTGCAACTTTTCGAATCGACGAAGAAGCCCTGCAAACCGGAGCCGGAGGAATGGCGTGGCTGGCGTACAGTTTTTTGAAGATTTGAAAAATTTGAAGATTTGAAAATCCGCCACGGCGGACAAGTTTTGAAGATTTGAGAAAACTACAACCAACAATCGACGTATAAACTATCTGTCTTTTATCTTTATTCTAAAAAAAATGAAAAAATCAATTCTGATTATCCTGATTGCAGTTATTTGCATCAATGTATTTGCGGGAGATAAAAAACCGCAGAAATTCAGTTACCCATCAAAAGTGCCTGCCACATTCGATGCAAGCCGCCTGAGTCGTGTCGATTCGGTTTTGAACCGCTTGGTAGCCGATGGAGTTATACCACACGCAGTTACATTTGTGGCGCACAAAGGCAAAGTGGTACATCACAAAGCTTATGGCAAACAGGATATTGAAAAAAACATTCCCTGCCAAACAAATAATATTTTCAGAATGGCTTCGCAAACAAAAGCCATTACCGCCACAGCCATTCTTACGCTTTTCGAAGAAGGCAAAATAATGCTCGACGATCCTGTGAAGAAATACATTCCTGAGTTCTCAAATCCACAAGTGCTAGTCGACTTCAATCCTGCCGACAGTTCCTATACCACACGCCCAGCCAAACGCGACATAACCATCCGGCATTTGCTGACACATACAGCCGGCATTTCGTACGGAAATGACAAAACGCGAAAAATATACGACAAAGCAGGCGTTCCGCTTTCGCCCATGATGTCCGACGGCGACATTACGCTTGGCGAGGCTGTGCGCCGAGTAGCCAAATGTCCACTGCAACACGATCCGGGCGAAGCTTTTACTTATGGCATGAGCACAGATGTACTCGGCGCTGTAATTGAGGAAGTCTCGGAAATGCCGGTAGGTGAATACTTCAGAATTAAAATTTTTGAACCACTGGGAATGAAAGATACTTATTTCCATTTGCCAGAAAACAAACAACAACGCATTGTGACGCTTTACGAAAAGCCAACGCCAAATGCCACATTTAAGCGTAACGAAAAAGCAAATGGTATGTATCAGAGTTTTGCTTATGCCGGTGCTAAAAAATTCTGTAGCACAGGCGCGGGACTTACCGGCACCATCGAAGATTATGCGAAACTTTGCCAAATGCTCCTGAACGAAGGTGAGTTTAACGGCAAAAGAATTCTGGGACGCAAAACTGTGGAAATGATGCGCAAAAATGCAGTAGGCGATTTGCGTGGCGAAATTGGTTTTGGACTGGCCTTCGACGATTATCGCGCACAGTTCAGTCACCGTTCCATACTTTCGGAAGGTTCGCTTCGCTGGGGTGGCTGGTTTGGAACCGATTATGTGATTGATCCGAACGAAGAGCTGATCATGTTGTTTTATATCAATGTAGAGCCTTTCAATCCCGGTTTCGACATGAAAGTGCTTTTTCACAACCTTGTTTATCAGGCTTTAAAATAATAAAAATAAAAACATGTCAGAGAAAAATCAACCCCGTATAGCATTAATCATTGGCTCCACCGGAATGGTGGGTCGTGAACTTGTAAAGCAACTTTGCGATGCTACTGAATACGATCAAATAGTTTCTTTTGTACGACGTCCGTCAGGTTTCAGCCATTCAAAACTAAAGGAACATGTAGTGAATTTCGATCAGCCCGAAAGCTGGAAAGAACTACTGAAAGGCGATGTACTTTTTTCGTGCATGGGCACAACGCTTGCTGCTGCAGGTTCGAAAGCCAATCAATATAAAGTGGATTTTACCTATCAGTTCGAAACAGCCCGAATGGCTGCCGAAAACAAAGTTCCTGTGTATGTATTGGTTTCATCCACAGGTGCAAATGCAAAATCGGCGCTATTTTATCCCCAAATAAAAGGGCAACTCGACGAAGCAGTGCAAAAATTAAGTTTTAAATCAGTTCAGATACTACGTCCGGGGCAATTGTATGGCGACAGAATTCAAAAGCGTACTGCTGAGGCTATAGCTGTGAAAATCATGTTTTTTATGAATAAAACCGGACTTTTCAGAAAGTACAAACCCATTCATTCGGCAGAAGTGGCCCGGGCCATGATTAACGTAACAAATAAAAGCGGCATAAACATATTTACTCTGAACGAATTATTCAAACTACTAAAGTAAGTACTGTGCTTTTGCCACAAAAAAGCATAGTATTGCATCAAATAACTTAAAAACCATAAAATGAAAAAAATCTTCAAATCGACACTTCTGTTTTTTTTCGTCACACTCAGTCTGAGTGCACAAAACTACACAATTAGTGGTTACATAACCGATTCGGGAAGTTCCGAAACCTTAATCAGCGCATCAGTTTACGAAAATAATTCGCAACGCGGGACTGTAAGCAACAGTTATGGTTTTTATTCGCTTACCCTGCCTGCTGGCAATGTGGATATTGACTTCAGCTATGTGGGCTACCACACGAAACAAAAAAGTTTCAAATTACACAAAGACACCACTATTAATATTTCGCTCAACCCCAACACTGTACTCAACGAGGTCACGGTGACCGGATCGGCTTCGAACAACAATATCGGTGCTCGTGGCACGCAAATGAGCGCCATCGAAGTTCCTGTAACTTTAATCAAAAAAGTCCCAACCATTTTTGGGGAAAACGATGTACTAAAAGTCCTTCAGCTTTTGCCCGGCGTACAGGGCGGCGTGGAAGGTTCGGCAGGTTTTTACGTACGTGGTGGCGGTCCCGACGAAAATCTTTTTCTGCTCGATGGCATTCCGGTTTATAACGTAAACCATTTGGGTGGTATGTTTTCGGTTTTCAATGCCGATGCTATTAAAAACGTGACGCTTTATAAAGGAAGTTTTCCTGCTCGGTTTGGCGGTCGTCTCTCGTCGGTACTCGACATACGCATGTACGACGGAAATAACAAAAAATTAAAAGGAAATGTAAGTATTGGACTTATTTCGTCGAAATTCAATCTCGAAGGACCACTTTTCAGCGACAAAACCACTTTTAATATTTCTGCCCGCCGTACTTATTACGATATTCTGGCGCAACCAGCTCTGGCCATTGCTGCAAAAAACGATGATATGCTTGAAAAACTCAGAGCCGGATATTAT
>JAGPIU010000129.1 GCA_018054805.1 Paludibacter sp.
TGGAAAGCTGTGGCACAAATACTTAATTTGTCGGTATTTATCATGTTTCAGTTCTTTATTTCAATCTCTACATGGTTTATATTTTTCCTGTTTATCGAACGAATGGGCGAACGACCATTAGCTGTAACCAATATCGGACGAAGTTTGTATATTTTGCTGATGATTCCCGGATCGGCACTGGCCACCACCGTAAACACTGTGGTGAGTAATTTGATTGGTGCGGGACAAAAAGAAGAGGTAATTCCGTTTATCAACCGAATGATAAAACTTGTTGTGGTACTGGTATTGCCTTTGTTGCTGTTTACGTTTTTCTACCCCGAACTTTTTGCACATATTTACACCGACGATGCCAGTCTCATTCTGGCTGCAGTACCTGTAATGAAAGTTGTTTCGGTAGCCATGATATTTTGTGCCGTTGGCAACATTATTTTCAATGCCGTATCGGGCACAGGAAATACGCGCACAGCCTTTGTCATCGAATTTTTTACACTTTTCTTTTACCTGGGATATGTATATTACACTGCCATTATTTCGCCTTCGTCAACCGCTGTGGTTTGGATGTCGGAATTTGTGTATTGGTCGCTCATAGGAATAGCCGGATATATTTACCTGCAAAAAGGTAACTGGCGTAAGAAGCAAATTTAAGTAGCAAAATACGCAAATGTCATTTCGAACAAGCTTGCAAAACCGTATAGTTTACACTTTATATATCAAACATTTTTTGTACTTTTGTACTTTCTTAAAAATTAATGTTTATGCAGCAAAATATGAATAAATCGGCAATGCTGAAAGGCCTTATTATCGGGGCAATGGTGTCATTAAAATTTATACTCGGAGTTTTTGGTTCCACAGCACTTTCGGTCATTGGTTTTTTGATTTCGATACTCGTCATCGTGGCTTTGTACATGTTTGCAAAAAAATACCGCGACGAAGAAAACGAAGGCTTTATGACTTATGGAGAAGGTTTTTCGTATATTTTCCGTACATATTTTTACGGAGGAATTATCGGATCGCTTGTGATATTGTTATACACAGCGTTCATTAATCCTGAATATCTTTCGGGAATGACAAATGAAGTTTTGAAAATGTACGACACCATGAATTTCCCTGTGGATGAGGATATGATAAGTATGGTTGAAACCATTTATAAACCAGCTCCTTTTGCATTTCTGAACATATTCTCAAGCGCTATTGTAGGCGCTTTTTGGGGATTAATTCTGGCTGCATTTATCAAAAAAGAAAAAAGCATTTTCGAACAATAAAATACTGAAAAACATGGATATTTCGGTGATTGTACCGCTGTACAACGAAGACGAATCGCTTGGAAAACTGCAGGAATGGATTGCGCGCGTAATGGACGAACACAAATTCAGCTACGAAATTGTGTTTGTAAACGATGGCAGCACCGACAAATCCTGGGAAGTGATTGAGGCACTTCAGAAAAAATCGGCAAATGTGCGTGGCATTAAGTTTCGCAACAACTATGGCAAGTCGCCTGCCTTGTATTGCGGCTTTAAAGCTGCCAAAGGCGATGTGGTGATTACTATGGATGCCGACCTGCAGGACAGTCCCGATGAGATTCCTGAACTTTTCAGAATGATTAAAGAAGAGGGTTACGACCTTGTGTCGGGCTGGAAAAAGAAACGTTACGACTCAAAACTCACCAAAAATATTCCTTCGAAAATTTACAACGCCACTGCACGAAAAGTCACCGGGCTGAAATTGCACGACATGAACTGCGGTTTGAAAGCCTATCGGTTGGATGTAGTTAAAAACATCGAAGTGTATGGCGAAATGCATCGCTACATTCCTTATCTGGCCAAAAATGCCGGTTTCAAAAAAATTGGTGAAAAAGTGGTAGAACACCGCAAACGCGAATTCGGAACGACGAAATTTGGTCTTAACCGCTTTGTAAACGGCTATCTCGATTTGATGACACTTTGGTTTTTGTCGAAATTCGGTAAAAAACCCATGCACTTTTTTGGTTTGTATGGCAGTCTGATGTTCCTGCTCGGATTTCTGGCTGTGGTGGTGGTGAGCGTAAACAAATTAGTAGCGCTGCTTACTCATGTAAGAGCGCCGCTTATTACCGATACTCCTTATTTTTATTTCGCATTGGTGGCTATGATCCTGGGAACTCAATTGTTTCTGACCGGATTTTTGGGCGAACTTGTGTCGCGAAACTCCACTGAGCGAAACAATTATCTGATAGAGAAAGAAATTTGACCAGAGCTAAGAGAGTAAGAGGTGAGAAAGTAAGTAGTAAGAAGTAAATATTATTATGATAGAAATTCTGAAAATAGTTTTGCCTGCATTGCTGGTGCTTGTCACTGCATATTTACTGATTGACAGACTTCTGCGCAACGATCACAAACGTCGCGAGCATGAACTTCGCAAAGCCAGTGCTACCACCATCACGCCTGTCAGGCTTCGGGCTTACGAGCGGCTGATGCTGGTACTCGAGCGCACAAGCCCTTCCCAAATAATTTTGCAGACCATAAAACCCGGAATGACAAACCTCGAACTTCAGCAACAACTTTTACACAATGTACGTGAAGAGTTCGGACACAATCTTTCGCAACAGATATACGTGAGTAACGAACTGTGGACTGCCATTGTAAGTGCACGCGAAAGTCTTATTCAACTGATTAATATCTGTTCGTCGCAATTGCAGGCAGGCAATAATGCCAGCGAACTGGCCGAAAGAATTATTCAGCTTTTTGCTCAAAGCGAGGAAACACCCACAGAAATTGCCAAAAACCTGCTTAAACAGGAAATCAGAACATTTTTCTAATAAAAAGAGTCAATAAATGAAACTGAATCGCCTCATAACTATATCTTTACTTGCAGTTTTTCTTACAGCATGTAATTCATCCGACGATTGCCGCGAAGAAACTGACGTAAAACTGACTATAGATTTCATGACGCGCACTTACGACAATAATTCGAAAACCTACAAAAATGCGGCTTTGGTTATCGACAGTCTCACAGTAAGAGGATTAGAATCGGACTCGCTGATTTATAACAACAGCAAAAAAATCAAAAGCATTAAATTACCTTTGCGCATTGGTAGCGACGAAACCGCATTTGAAATCCGCTTTAACGACATTACCGACACGCTATACTTCCATCACAACAACAACGATCAGTATTTTATCTCGCTCGAATGTGGCTGCGTAGTTGCACACGAGATACTCAGAATAAGCACCACAGCTCATTTTTCCGACTCAATTATTATCAACAACAAAGACGTCAACAACATTGAAACCACACATATACAAATATTTAATTAGTTTGTGTTTTTTGTGGGCAACCTTTAGTGTGTCGGCACAAAAACAAAAACAGGACAGCATAAAAGCCTCGGAGAAATTATTCCGCAACTTCAGAGTTGAAGCCGACATGGTGCCGCTGGGCATGCTGGCTTTCGGAAGCAACGAAAGCTATTCGTTCGAAGGAGCTGTGCAGACAAATCTGCTAGGGAAATACTTTCCTGTGATTGAAGGTGGATTTGCCGGTGCGGAAAGAACTACCGACAACAATATTTTTTTCAAAACATCAGGACCTTTTGGCCGCATTGGACTCGATTTTAATGTAATGAAGCCCAAACCCGGTAAAAAACCAACAAACAATTACTTTCTGGCTGGTGTGCGCATCGGATTTTCGGCTTACGAATATCAGTTGCAAAATGTAACTGTATCGCAGGATTACTGGGGCGAATCGCTTACTCGCAATTTCAACAATATTGCAGCCACCAATGCATGGTTTGAAATTGTAGCGGGAATCAGGGTCGAAATTGTTCCAAAACTATATATGGGCTGGACTATCCGTAACAAAAACCGCTTTGGTGAACCGACTCCCGGCGAATTTCACTCATATTATATTCCCGGATACGGAAAAAATAAAAGCTCGAACTGGGGCGTGAACTATGCCATTGGATATATGTTTTGAAAGAGCAAAGAAAAAAGACGAAGGACAAAAGACAAGGACGAAAGACGAAGGATGAAGGAACAAAGACATTTGACATTAGTCATTAGACTTCAGACATTAGACATTAGACTTTGGACATTATACCTTTGACTGAAAAAAATAGAAAAACAACAATTAAAAAATCAACTAATATGAATTCAACACAAGTAATGAACCGTGCAGCCGACAACATCCGTATTCTGGCTGCAGCAGCGGTTGAAAAAGCCAAGTCGGGACATCCCGGTGGAGCAATGGGTGGCGCAGACTTTATCAAT
>JAGPIU010000131.1 GCA_018054805.1 Paludibacter sp.
ACGTCGGCATCGTCGGTTTTTGCATTATACTGAAAGCTTGGGTTCATATCGGCCACAAGTGTATTAGAAGAATTCACATAAGCAGTCGATGTCCACTCGGCCACATTTCCGGCCATATCAAACAAACCAAAATCATTTGGAATGAAAGAAGCCACTTTCATTGTGGTTGCTCCGGTATCGTCGGTATAACTTCCACGCATTGGTTTAAAGTTTGCCATATAACATCCGCGACTGTCGCGCACATAGTTTCCACCCCATGGATAAATCCCCAAATCGCGTCCGCCGCGGGCTGCATATTCCCATTCGGCTTCTGTAGGTAGTCGGTAATCCTGGCCACCGATTTTATTAGCTCCGTTGAACAACTGAGTTCTCCACTGGCAAAATGCCTGAGCCTGTTCCCAGGTTACACCCACAACCGGATAATTCGTGAATCCCGGATGCGAGAAATACATGTGCATTTTAGGATCGTTGTAAGCATACTGAAAATCGCGCAACCACATAATGGTATCAGGATAAACATTTACAATTCGTGTGGAAATAAGATCACGACGCGAAGTAAGTTTGCGTACGAGTGTTTCGTTTTTGATAACTCCGTTCACATCGATAAATGAAGTATCGACCCTTACAGTTGCATTGGCCGGATAAGCTCCTGTATTTACGTTGTATTTGTTTTCGGGTAGTGCTGCCTGATCGTAATTAATCCATTCGTACTTGTAGGTAAGTTTTCCGGGATTAATCTGACGTTTAGCCGAAAGAGAGTTGTCGTCCAGAAAATACATTCTGCCTAATATTGTCTTTACAGAGTCGTCCTTTGAATTCCAGGGAATTTTAGCTCTCCAGTTCAAAGGGACTTTTTCGAGTTCCTGTGGCGACAAAGTAGCCAAAGGATTAATTTTATCTTTGTAGGTTGTAAGTTTTTCGTAACCTAAAGCCTGCGATACAAGCAGTGAGCGCATTGCAATAGAATCGCGAACCCAATGTACAAACTGCTTATATTCATCGTTCGTAATCTCCGTTTCGTCCATCCAAAAAGCATCCACAGTTACATTTATCGATTTATCACTGATTGATGCAAAAGCCGACTGATCGTTGGCGCCCATCATAAAAGAGCCTCTTTTAATGAAAACCATCCCGTAAGGGTTGTTCTCACGAAATCCTCGGTTAAATATTGAATTCTTTGACACTCCGGTTAATTCACCGGCAGGACGCGCTGCAATAAGTATAAGCAACACTGCCAGTGATATGATTGTCAGATTTTTTTTCATCATCGTGAAATATTTTTTTGAATAAAAACTGTTATATTCTTGGTTCGTTGGAAACCCACTCTATTATAACGGAAATTCAACGATTATAATATCCTGATACTTTTATATTTTGTTTTACTTTTTGTAAACACATACTCAAAACTATATGACAAAACCAGTTCATGAGATCCCCAGCTACTGGTAATTAATCTATTGGCTGGAATATCGAAAGCATATCCAAGTGATAATCCACCTGCAATATTCATTCCGGCCATAACCACTACAGCATCCTGCAAGCGATATGCCATTCCTCCCCAGAATTTATTATCATACTCAAGTCGCGATCCCATTTCAATCTGAAACGAGCGAAAATCAGACCTGAGAAACAATGAAGGTTTAAGTTCGTATTTGGGATTTAGCAGTTTATGCTGAAATCCGGCTGTAAAATTAATCATTCCGAACATATCCAGTTCCGAATTTGTGCCCCAATCGATGGTTGGCTGATTCAAATGCAGATACGACAATCCGCTGTACCAGTTTTTAGCAGCATACCAAACACCCACACCTGCATCGAAATTGTTTCCCACCACACTTGTTGAAGGTATTTCTGGGTCTGAACTTATGTTGTGAGACTCTCCTATTGTAATCGGATGATTTGCCACCGAATCGCCTGTAAAAGTCACACTAACAAATCCGGCCTGTAAACCTAAACTTAAAACGCCTTCGCCCAGTCGTTTTTTATAAGCATACTGCACATGAAATGACTGATTTATCAAAAAACCAAACTCATCCATAGTCACACTTAGTCCCAATCCATGCAGAGAATTTTCCATTTTCAATGGCGAATTCAGACTTAATGCTGTTGTATTTCCTGCATTTGGAATACCAACCCAGTTCAGACGGTGCTGCAGGGCTAGATCAATCATTCCACTTTCACCAACAGCTGCCGGATTGTGCGCTGTATTATTAAACATATACTGGCTAAACCGGGCATCGAACTGCGAAAAAACAGCTCCTGATATGAAAGTCAGAAATAAAAAAATACCGAGTTTTTTCTTCATAAACGTTTTCCTGTTCAATTTCCCATGCCAGCACAGTCAAGATAAAACCGGGCTGTGTGTTATTCAAACTGAAAATCTACAAAAAAATTGTTCCCGGATTAAAAATTTCTTACGTCAAAACAAGAAAAAACAGGCTTTTCAATTTATTTTAAGATCAATGAAAATTATTCAGTTCCGGTTTTTAATACTCCTCTTCGTTAAAGAAGAAGTCCTCTTTACTTGGATAATCGGGCCATATATCTTCGATGCTTTCGTAAATTTCACCTTCGTCTTCGATCTCTTGTAAATTTTCAATAACTTCCAAAGGAGCGCCCGAACGAATAGCGTAATCAATCAACTCATCTTTGGTAGCAGGCCAGGGGGCATCTTCAATTTTAGAAGCTAATTCCAATGTCCAATACATAGTCAACTTAATTTTAAATAATTTTTAATATAATAATAGGTTTCAATTTTGTGCAAAAATAGGAATTTTTTTTATTATAACTATTTTTTCCAGAATATTTCTTTGTATCCTTTATCGACAGTCAGAAACCGCGATAACACAAAGAAATAATCGGACAACCGATTAATATATTTAATTATCTTAATATCAACACTATAATTATCATTCATCTCTACTATCCTACGTTCGGCGCGACGGGCTACAGTACGACAAATATGTGCCTGCGATCCTTCGGCCGAGCCTCCGGGAAGTATAAATTGTCGTAGTTCGGGTAAATTCCGGTTCAGGCGATCAATCTGAGCTTCCACATTTTCAATCTCAGCCTCGCTTATTACCGACGCAACGTTAATGTTTGTTACCGAAGTATCGGTTGCCAAATGCGAGCCCACTGCAAACAGTAAATGTTGAATTTGCATCAAAAATTCTTCGTTCCCGGCAGTGTGTTGATACGATAGCAGGAGCCCGATATGCGAGTTTAACTCATCGATAGTTCCATATGCTTCAATTCGCATATCACTTTTTGTAACCCTTGTCCCTCCTATCAATCCGGTCTTGCCTTCGTCGCCGGTTTTTGTATATATTTTCATTTCAATAAAAGTAAAATTCTGATTTATGTAAGCTAAAACAAATCTGAAGACAAACTGTTGTTTAAAAAATCAATTTGTAATGCATTTTGTTTTGCTCTGTGTTGAAAAACAAAATACCAAATCCAAAAATATCCAGCGAACTCACCACGCGCGGTTGCTTCCTTACATGCTCCCACGCCATCCACATATCGTCCGACCAGTTAATATCGTCAATCACCATAATTGTTTTATCAGATATTTTCGGCATTATCATATCAAAGTAGCTGTTCAAAGCCTTCGATGTATGATTGGCATCAATAAACACGAAATCGAGTGTTGTAATTTTTTCAAGAAACAGCGGCAAAGCATTATCGATATTATCCTGAATGATCTCGATATTCTGAATACCGAGTTTATCAAAATTTTCGGCTGCTATTTTTGCAAGCTGCGGACAACCTTCGAATGTATAACACTGTGCTGAAGGGCGGGCTTTTGCCATATATGCGGTACTTATCCCCAACGAGGTTCCAAGTTCCAAAATAGTATCAGGACGTGCATCCCTTACCATCCGATAAAGAAGTTGCGAATATTTTGAACAGCTAAGTGACCTTCGGGCCACTTTTCCTATAGTTATTTCACGATCGACACCTGTTCCAAAATCAGTAAGTTGAAATTTCTGCGTATTGTTTTCCAACTCCCGCCGGAGCATTTCAATTTCAGAATACACATAAAATGAATTCTTTTCGTAAAGCACGTATTTCACAAATCTGTAAATGGCGGGCGAATGCACTCCAAATCCAAAACTATGACGTGCCGTTAAAATATGCCTGAGATACCTTAGTAAATAATTCAAACGATTCATTTGCTACTTAATTCAGGAACAAAGGTATGAAAAATTATTTAATAATTACTCATTAAA
>JAGPIU010000130.1 GCA_018054805.1 Paludibacter sp.
TATCGGCTGACCGGTATTTCCGGTCTGACGATAAAAAAAAGTCACCCGGACTTACCCGAATGACTTTTTTATGTTACATTTCCTATCCCCCTTTAGAGCTTGCCCGCCGTGGCGGGGGTTAGGGGTTGTTTTCCTTATTCTCTAATTATTGTCTGTGCACGGTCGGGGCCCACAGATACTATTTTAATAGGTACTTCGAGTTCTTCTTCGAGGAATGCCAGATATGCATTGAACTCTTCAGGGAATTCATCTTCCGATTGCATTTTTGTCATATCGGTTTTCCAGCCTGCCATTTCCACATATATGGGTTCGGCGCCATCGCTCAGGTCGAAGGGGAAGTTTTCGGTTTCCACGCCATCGATTTTGTAAGCCACACAGGCTTTGATGGTTTCGAAAGTATCCATTACGTCGCTTTTCATCATGATGAGCTGAGTAACGCCATTGATCATAACCGCATATTTAAGGGCTACAAGGTCAATCCAGCCACAGCGACGCGGGCGATCTGTTACGGAGCCAAATTCGAAGCCAATTTTACGCATCTGGTCTCCGGTTTCGTCGAAAAGTTCGGTAGGGAACGGACCGCTGCCCACGCGTGTACAGTATGCTTTGAAAATGCCATACACCTCGCCGATGTTGCGTGGAGCCACGCCAAGGCCTGTACAGGCGCCTGCGCAAATGGTATTCGAAGAAGTAACGAAAGGATACGAACCAAAGTCAATGTCGAGCATGGTGCCCTGAGCGCCTTCGGCTAATACTTTTTTGTCTGCTTTCAGAGCTTCGTTTACAAAATGTTCGCTGTCGATCAGTTCGAAACGTTTGATGGTTGCTATGCCTTCGAACCATTCCTTTTCAAGGGCAGGCAAATCGTAGCTGAAATCATATTGTTTCAGAATGTCTTTGTGACGGTCGATGGCTGCTTTGTATTTCTGGTCGAAATTGTGCAGGAGGTCGCCTACGCGCAGACCATTGCGACTGATTTTGTCGGTATAAGTCGGGCCGATTCCTTTTCCGGTGGTGCCGATTTTTCCTTCGCCTTTGGCTGATTCGTAAGCAGCGTCGAGCAAACGGTGCGTAGGAAGTATCAGGTGAGCCTTTTTGGAAATCTTCAGGCGTTCGGTAAGCGGGTGTCCCGATGCTTCGAGTCCTTCAATTTCAGCTTTGAACAACGCCGGGTCGAGCACCACGCCATTGCCGATTACATTTATTTTTCCGCCCTGAAAAATTCCTGAAGGAATAGAGCGAAGTACGAATTTTTTGCCTTCGAACTCAAGTGTGTGTCCTGCATTAGGGCCACCCTGAAAACGCGTTATCAGATCGTAGCCGGGCGTAAGCACGTCCACCACTTTTCCTTTTCCTTCGTCGCCCCACTGGAGGCCTAATAAAACATCTACTTTCATGTGTGAAAATTGTTTCTATATTGTATTCAATACTATTATTTCTGTTTAAGAAGTGCCTGACATTTTTTGCACAGGCCATAAAGATAGAGCGAATAATGTGAACTTTCGAATCCACTGAAGGTTTTCGACTGTATCACTGTCCGGATTTTTTTGTCCGAAAATTCTTTTACCGAGCCACATTTTGTGCATACCAAATGGTGATGAATGCTGTTTCCAAAAGTCTTTTCGAATTGTGATGTTTGTCCTGCAAAGGGATGTTTTACTATCAGTCCGCAGTCGAGCAACAGTTCCATGGTGTTGTACACAGTAGCCAGACTTACACGATAATCGTTTTGCATTTGATTGTACAGCGATTCGGCATCGAAATGTCCTTCGTTGTCAAAAATCTGTTTCAGGATGGCGAAGCGCTCCGGTGTTTTGCGATGTTTTTTTTGATTTAAATAATTCGTAAAAACGTCCCTGACTGCTTCGAAAGTGAGTTCTTCTTTCATACGAGAATCATCGTTTTTCTAAAGTCGTATGGAGCCCGCATATAAGATTGTCACTGCGTTTTGCTGAATCAACAGCTTTGTGCTCGTCATGTGGTATTCTCTAACCACCTGCAAAAATACAATTTTTTGAGTAATTTCTTTGATGTTAGTCGTTCAAAAATATAATTTCCTGACGAACTTCTTCTGCAATATAGCGTTGAGCGTTATTTTTGTCAACAAAGCTTTCCGTCATTAACTGACTAATGGTTGTGGCTGTTTCTTTGTTCCGGCGGCAAAAACGACCCAGGCACAATGCAATACTTTTGTATAAATGATATTCGTCGGAATTGCTGTATGCAATGGTTTTTTGGATGATACTGTCGCAAAGTGCCTGCGGAATTTTATCGTACAGACGTGCGGCCATCATAAATGCGGTGACTTTTGGCCACAGCTTTTCCGATGCAATGTTTTCTGAAATCATATCAGCAGCAAAGTCGGTTTTAATAAAAATATTCATCACACATTGTTCTACCATTTCAATTTGGTCGATTTCGCTTAGCCAGTACCGTGCGTTTTCAGGTTTGAACTTTTCGGGTTCTTCGAGCAGAGTGGCCAGAATCATGGTTTCGCGTATTTTGAGCATCCAAAGCCTTTGTGCCAGGTCGTGATCCGGGTTGTATTCGCGTGCTATTTCGCGCAAGCGGGGAATGGCCACTCCGAAATTTTGTTTGTACACAATGCCGCCCGATTCCATGCTTTCGGAAGTGATGCCATTCATCGAAAGGCGTATTTTTCGTTTTATTTCGGCAATCTGTTGGTCGATTTTGGGGTTGGTAAGCAGAAATTTCATATTTGTTCTTTAGTTTTTAATTGATAATCAGCTGAATGTAAAAAATATGATTTTTTTCCTTTCAGCTATTGTGTAAAATCAAAGGCTGTGCTATCTTTGCAACCGCAAAACACGGTGGTTATAGCTCAGTTGGTTAGAGCGTCGGATTGTGGTTCCGAAGGTCGCGGGTTCGAGCCCCGTTTTCCACCCGGTTAAAAGGAAGTGCTTTTCAGTGCTTCCTTTTTTTGTTTTTGCCCTCCGGCATCTTTTCGATAATACCTGTCGATTCGTATAAATCCGTAAATACATATCCTCTTTTCTTTAGTTCCCGAATCATCGGATCGAGTCGTTTGTAAAACTTATCGGTGCGTCGTTTGTCACTGCCCGTGTGAAAAAGCAGAATATGCCCGTTGAGCCCGCCGCGACTTTCCACTTCCAGTATTCTGTTGAATATCTCAGGGCTCGAATAGTATCCATCGCGCATTTCAGGAATGCTCTGATCGTTTTGCGACCCGCTGCCCGGTGTGTTGCCAACCATGATGAGGCCGGCCTCGTGTGCCCACCGACTAATGCTGTCGTGGGGAAGTCCGTGTGGCGCCATGAAAAACGGAGCCTGTGCTTTGCTGATTTTTTTCTTTTCAAGTGCTTTGAAATTGGCCCGCAGGTCGTTCATAAACTGAGTTTTGTTCGCACGCAGTTGAGTCGGGTTCTGAGGGTCTGTGTAGGTCAGGTATTTATCGGAATGCGCCCCGATATAATGTCCGTCCTTTTGCAGGCGACTGATAAGTTTTTTATGTCGTTTGTTTCTCAGAAAATCGCCTGTCAGGAAAAATGAAGCTTCCACTTTTTGTTTTTTCAGAATTTTGCGGATAGCACGTTTTCCATCTACAAACTGATGTCCGCTGAATACCAGTGAGATTTGTTTTTTCTGTGGGTTGGTTCGTATAATGGCGCCGGAATGGTATTCGTTATAATCATTGAGCAATCCGCCCGACTCTGACTGTTTGGCTGCCAGTAAATACATGAGCGAAGTGGTACCATCGAGAGTGGGAGCGTTGGTTATATAGTCGTTTGCATCGTCGTGATACACGCCCCGCCAACTGTGGAAACGTTCGAAAACATCTTTTCCGCCAAAGTTTTCCGGTTTGTACCTGTCGAATGTGTTTTGCGACACTGGTCCGTTGATAAGCGCACCCAATGGCTTTTCACCGTGCAGTCTGTTCGTTGCCGAAAATGTGTTCTCAGGCGACTTAGCTGTTTCGGGAAGTCCTGTTACCATGCTTATTCCCCATGGATTGCAGCCGAAAAGCCAATCAATCAGTGCTGTTTCAAGTTCAATAAATGTTTGATCGCCTGTGAATTTCCGGTACAGCTGACATTGTGTGGCGAGGGCAACTACATAGTTGTTCGAATTTAAAATGGCTGGCGCGGCTACCTGAAAGGGCGATTGTGAGCGTTTCAGATTGGCACGTTGCAGTGTGGTTCTTATATTTTCGCGAAATTCATTCTTGATTTCCGGCTTTTCCATATTACCCA
>JAGPIU010000132.1 GCA_018054805.1 Paludibacter sp.
TGGTTTTCAAGGAAATTCAACATATAATCCTCAATACCACCAAGCATTTGCCAGCAATACGACAGATTTCGCACCGGATGGTTTTTACTGGTCACATCGCGAAGTTTATCATAAAGCCCTACTTTGTCGTACAGATAATCGAATTTTCCGTTGGCCAGATAATTACGGTATTCGGAAGGATTGTAAATTTCTGCAATAAAAATCACTTCGGGGAATTGTTTTTTTACTTGCGGAATAACCCATCCCCAAAATTCCACTGGAACCATTTCGGCCATATCACAACGAAAACCATCGATATTTTTGGCGGCCCAGAATAGAAGAATATCTCTCATTTTGAACCAGGTATCAGGTGTGGGCGAAAACTGACGCTGACAGCCTTCGGTGTAGTTGATACCGTAGTTGAGTTTCACTGTTTCGTACCAGTCGTTAATGCCGGGCGAAGCAGTAAAATGGTCATTGCCTGTAGCTTTAGCCGGAAATTCACTATAACCTTGCGCATCGAATTGCGGGTTGAAAGCCTGTCCGGGCATGTAATAAAAGTTGTTTAGCGGCGAGAAATGCCATTCAGGGTTGTCGGTTTCACCCAAATCCTTTACTCCTTCGGGTTTGGCATCCGAATGATATTGTCGCGAAACGTGATTTGGTACAAAATCAATGAGCACCTTCATACCGGCTTTGTGTGTGCGTTCCACAAGTGCTTCAAATTCTTTCATACGATTGGGCACATCTTCGGCCAGATCGGGATCCACATCGTAATAGTCTTTTATAGCGTAAGGCGAACCTGCATTTCCTTTTACCACAGCAGGATGATCAGGACGAATACCGAAAGCTGAATAATCGGTTTTGGTAGCATGCTCAATCACACCTGTGTACCAGATATGTGTAATACCCAGCGATTTTATTTCTTTTAATGCTTTGGGTGTAAATGAATTGAATTTCCCGCAACCATTTTCCTGTATTGTTCCGTGAGGTTTACGGGTTGTATTGTAATTGCCAAAAAGGCGTGGAAGAACCTGGTAAATAGCAAATTTCGACATTGTCAGTTTTTTTATAATGAGTTATTTATTTTTAAACGAAAACCTCTCCTATCCTACTTGTAAACAGGAAGATAATTACGTTCCAAGTTAATATATTTCACGAAAGAATATTTTTTCTTCAATAATTTCAAATGTATCTTCGTCAAACGATTTTGAGATACGCATATTTTGATTTGTGTTTTTTAGAGCAACCCTCAGATTATCGAGCCATACAGTGGCACCGGGAGGCACTAAAAAACCAAAACTATTTCCTAAAAAGGTATTTTCATACTGGAAATTGTAAATATACCGATCGTTCAGAAACAGGTAAAATCTCCCATTCTGCTTCAGTACTTTAAATTTCTGTCTATTTGGTTTCAGCAAATTCTCAGGGCGAAGCTCCACCCGAAAACTGTACATATTTCTGTTGCCTGTAAACACAGAATTTCGTTTGTTCACGCTGAAGTATTCGAGCGACTCGTAACCCGCTTCGTTATTCCCGAAAACTATGCCACTTTGAGCATTGAGATCATTTGTCTGACATTCCATGTCGAGTTCGAAGATAAAGTCTGTCAAAACGTCAACCGAAGGACGTACAAGCACAAAAAAGGCAGCCTCAGATTTTGATTCGAACCGGAGACGTTTATTTTCGATACTTATTTTGTGGGAAGCCACATCGGTCATGCTCCAGCCGGCATCATTTTTACTTTCGCTATCGAAGCTCAGAAAATACACATTTTTAAAGTCTGAACTGTCGGCTCTGAAAACCGGATCGGCAAAATCAGGAACAGCTGTATTTTTATCGAAAAGTTCCCTGATATAGTAAGTGCGGCGTTCACCGGCATAGTTTATATTCCACGATTTGCCATCTACACGATCTCCACCACACATCAACGATTTCCAGTCGCCATTAGGCAAAAAGCCATTTTCATGATCGCGATCGAGAATACCGTGACCCATTTCATGAAAAATAAGATGTTCACGCTGCAAATCTCCACCGGAATATTCGCCTATTGCTTTCCAGTATGATTTATCAATTTCGATACGAATGGGTTTTTCGAAATGACAAAGTCCGGCTTTGTTATCCTTCAGGTCAGCAAACTCAATGATAAG
This sequence comes from Paludibacter sp., assembly GCA_018054805.1. The sequence continues at coordinate 2,130 of JAGPIU010000132.1, forward strand.
CCCTGTTTGCTCAAAATTAAAACTGTGACCAAACAAAGCTGCTTCGGCGCTGAATTGCGTCACATAAGGTTCAAATTCAGGATCGACTCTGTATTCGGTTTGGTCTTTACAGCCCGAAAGAGCAACAAGGAGAATCAGGGAGATATGTTTGAATATTTGTTTCACTATAAATTGGTAGTAATAATTTACTCTGATAATTTAAACTACGAATTACACAGATTAAACGAATTTCTCTGTTTTTCGATAATTATTTTCCTACAAAAATAAACAAAAAACCACTTAGTGCGTTATTCAATTGTAGAAAGCAACAAATAAAAACATTATAAAATAACAATTATTACAATGGGACAAGTAACATTTAAAGGATCAGCCGTAAATACCAACGGCAATTTACCTGCAGTAGGTTCGCAGGCACCTGATTTTAAACTGGTTGGCGCAGGACTTAACGAGATAAGTTTAGCCGACTTCAAAGGCAAACGTGTGGTTTTGAACATTTTCCCCAGCATCGACACAGGTGTTTGTGCAGCTTCGGTTCGTAATTTCAACAAATGGGCTTCGGGCAACGACAATGCAGTAGTGATTTGTGTATCGAAAGACCTTCCGTTTGCGGCTTCACGTTTTTGTGGTGCCGAAGGCCTCGAAAATGTAATCACAGCTTCAGATTTCCGCTACAATAACTTTGCAACTGACTATGGTGTGCTTATGACTGATGGTCCTTTGGCCGGCTTGATGGCGCGCTCGGTAGTAGCTATCGACGAAAATGGAAAAGTGGTATACAATCAGCTTGTTCCTGAAATTGTGGAAGAACCAAACTACGAAGTGAAGTTTTAATCATATTCCTGTAAGGCCGCGAAGGTCTGGCAGGTAGTTTTTACGTGTGAAATACCCTCCTCTTGTTCCTTTGAACAGCGGGAGGGTATTATTTTTAGATGTATTCTGAGTTTAAAAGTTTTTATCCAGGATAATGAGCAGATTTTGAAGTTGCTCTTCGGGAAGAGTAAAGCCATCCGTATTGATAACAAAGTCGGCTTTGCTGATTTTATCTTTTTCTGACACCTGATGAGCCATTCGCGAAAGGATTTGCTCACGGGTAAGTCCATCGCGTCGCATCACTCTTTCGATGCGCATTTCTTCGGGAGCTGTTACCACCAGAATTTTATCAACCAGATTTTCGAATCCGGCTTCGAAAAGTACTGCGCATTCCATAAACAAAAGCTGCTGACTGTCGAAACCAGCTTTCCAGCTTTTGAAGTCGGCCACCACAGCCGGATGTACTATGGCATTCAGAGCAGAAAGCAGGGCAGAATTACCAAAAACCTGTGTAGCTACAAAGGCACGGTTGAGTGTATGCCCGGTATAAGCTTTTTCGCCCAAAAGAGTAATGATTTTAGCACGCACCTGCGCATCTTCATCCTGAAGTTTACGCCCCGCAGCATCAGTATCGTACACCGGATAATTACGTTCGCGGAGCAAATTGCTGATAGTAGTCTTACCACTTCCTATTCCACCTGTGATTGCTATTATCATAAATTATAAAAATCAGATTATCAGCGACTTTAAAGTTCCAACAAAATCCATCACATCTTCGCGCGTTGTATCGAACGAACACATCCAGCGAAGTTCGCCAGTATCTTCGCTCCATGTGTAAAAACGGTATTTTGCGCGCAATGGTTCAACTGCATGTGGCGGAATAATCACAAATAGTGCATTGGCATCTACTTTTTGGCTAATGGTCACACCGGGCAAATCAGCCACACTTTCGGCTAAGAACGCCGCCATTTGGTTAGCGTGAGTAGCCATTCGCAGCCATAAATCATTTTTCAGTAAAGCATAAAACTGAGCAGCAATAAAACGGTTTTTCGAGAAAAGCTGAGCTGTCTGTTTTTGATAAAAAGCGGCATATTTTTTCAGTTCATCATTAAAAATAAGCACTGCCTCCCCTATCATCAATCCGTTTTTCGTTCCTCCGAAACTCATAATATCCACACCGCAATCCACTGTGGCTTCTTTGAGACTTACTCCGAGAGAAGCTACAGCATTCGAAATACGTGCGCCATCGAGATGCACAAACAAATCGTTTTCGTGTGCAAAACTGCAAAG
>JAGPIU010000133.1:0-2587 GCA_018054805.1 Paludibacter sp.
CGAACCGGAATTTGCCGAGGCATACTACAATCGCGGACTTACCTATTTGTTTATCGGTGAAGATGAAAAAGGCCTTGCCGATTTAAGCAAAGCCGGTGAACTTGGTATTTACAAAGTTTATAATCTCATTCAGCGATTCGGGAAGTAGATTATTAGTTCTGAGTATTGAGTATTGAGTTCTGAGTATTGAGTTATGAGTGTCAGAACTCAGAACCCTAAACTCTGAAACCAGAAACCCATGAAACTCTGAAACTAATAACTACCCAATAACTTCCATTTCGCACTTTTTACAATCGAAACGAAGTTCAAATTTTTGTCCTTTGTGAGTGAGGAAAAAAGGCTCGTTTACTTTTTCTTTATAACCTTCGCGCGGACACAAGCCCATTTCGTACTTAATACAATGTTTTGTGAACATTAATGGCACTCCTTCCCGATGTTTTATTTCGAAACCCGGTTGAATATCTTCCACACCATGTTCACGATAAAAAGCTTCTGCATTTTTATTCGTTACATTCCCCAGATATGTGAGTTGTTTTATTGGAAAATCGCTGTGCACAGCTTTTCGGGGCAGTTCGCGCACATAATTCTTTGCTCTTACTTCGTCGAGCTTTTCAATTGCCTGTCGGCGCCATTCGCTCAACACCGATGCCGGAAAAAACCACGCATTTTCGAGTTTTATTTCAAGATGCTGCAATTCGTAAATACTGTTTCCTAGTTTCGAAAGTTGCTGACGGATATTCGGTTCTACGTTTTCAGGTTTCGACGCAATCTGTTTTTCATATTCGAACAAAAGCGTTGCAGTTTCGTTTTCCTCCGAAATAATACTGAGCTGAAAACCATTTGCAGTTTCCGAAAATATCATCCTCACTCCTACCCGACGATCAGCGGTTTTTCCATTCAGAATTTTCTCAAAAGCCTGATCCTGATTTCGGTAAATCAAGGTTCCTGCTTCTATTTCGGGCATTATATCAGGGAAACAAATGGCTGTTTTCTGATTTCCCTGCGCTTGCACAGTATTGAGGCGAAAGCCCTCAAGTTCTTCTTTTTTATTGATAAAACAAAGTCCATCGCCATTGTTTAGCAAATGACCATTTTCAAGCTCAATGGCATTTCTCTTTACATTCAATACTTTACCAATGGGTTCGCCAAGCGATTTTGGCGTTTCGGGCTGAATAATCGCATTGTGACGACCATTCAGGAAATAATCGGTAGCACTCCGACGGAAACTCTTTTCGGGATTTGGCTCGAAAAAGATAGTTGTTTTGCCCGATGAAGCCCGCGAGAAATCAGGTTTTTGCTCAATGGCCGCATCTAATTTTTTGCGATAATATGAAGTGATATTCTTCACATAATCAATATCTTTCAGTCGGCCTTCAATTTTGAACGACATTACTCCGGCATCAATTAATTCAGGAAGATAATCCGAAAGATCGAGATCTTTGAGCGAAAGCAAATGTTTGTTTCTTACCAACACATTTCCATCAGCATCCGTAAGGTTGTAAGGCAGGCGGCAAAACTGTGCACACTGTCCGCGATTGGCACTGCGGCCAGTCATGGCCTGGCTGATATAACATTGACCGCTGTAACTCACACAAAGCGCACCATGCACAAAAGCTTCGAGTTCCACATTGGTTTGCGATGCGATTTCGGTAATTTGCTTCAGCGAAAGCTCGCGGGCAAGCACCACGCGCGAAAATCCTGCGTCCTGCAGAAATTTCACTTTCTCCACTGTGCGGTTATCGGTTTGCGTGCTGGCATGCAGCGCAATGGGCGGAAGATTCATTTTCAGAATACCCATATCCTGCACAATCAGCGCATCGGCACCGGCTTCGTAAAGCTGATGTATCAGTTTTTCGGCATCTGCAAGTTGCGCATCGGTCAGAATGGTATTGAGCGCCACAAAAACCTTTGCCCTGTATTGATGCGCGTAGCGAGCCAGTTTCTCAATGTCACTCACTGAATTTCCGGCGGCTGCGCGCGCACTGAATTGTGAGGCACCGATATACACCGCATCGGCTCCATGATTGATAGCAGCCATGCCGCATTCAATGTTTTTGGCAGGCGAAAGCAGCTCCACCTGTCGTTTAGCGGCAAAGTCGTTTTTTAAATTCATTCAGGGCAATTGTTTTTCAATAAAAAATCTTCTTATTTATACTTGAACAGATTTATTTTTGAAAAGAAATAGTAACGCGGATTTAGCGGATTATTTTTTGAAAAGATAACTGATTTATATACGGATTATAAAATTTCATAAATGAAATTTACAGTTAGAAGTTATTGTGAATCATAATGTTGACTTATCAACATTTAAATCCAGATTAAATCCGTTTGTAATCTGCCTTATCCGTTAAATCCGCGTTGCTATTCTTTGTGTTTCTTCTAATAAAATTAATTGATAATCTGTCAAAGTAGGATTATTGAATTTTTGTAAGATCGTAAGGAGTTTCCTGATACACGAAGTAGTTGAGCCAATTGGTGAATAGCAGATTGGCATGACTACGCCAGCGCACAAGCGGTTCATTTTCAGGATTATCATCGCGATAATAATTCAAAGGCATATTAATCGGCATACCTTTGGACACATCGC
>JAGPIU010000133.1:2687-4209 GCA_018054805.1 Paludibacter sp.
TAGTTGAGCCAATTGGTGAATAGCAGATTGGCATGACTACGCCAGCGCACAAGCGGTTCATTTTCAGGATTATCATCGCGATAATAATTCAAAGGCATATTAATCGGCATACCTTTGGACACATCGCGTTTATATTCTGTATCGAGCGTCAGAGGCGAATATTCCGAGTGACCGGTAATATAAAACTCGCGTCCGTTACGAGCCATAACCATATACACACCCGACTCAGGCGATTCGGAGAGTAATGTCAGTTCGGGATGTTTGCGGATATCTTCGGCTCGTATTTCGGTATGACGGCTGTGTGGTACATAAAATACATCGTCGAAACCACGGAAAATAGGATTTTGCGGATCGAAAAGACGATGTTCGAAAACGCCAAACATTTTAGCATTGAGCGGATATTTTTCGATACCGTAATGATAATACAAACCAGCCTGAGCAGCCCAGCAAATAAAAAATGTAGAGGTCACATGTGTGCGCGCCCAGTCGAAAATGGTAGAAATTTCGCCCCAGTAATTTACTTCCTCGAACGGCATTTGCTCCACAGGTGCACCGGTAATGATCATTCCGTCGTAATTACTTTTTTTGATTTCGTCGAAAGTTTTGTAAAACGACGTAAGATGCTCGATAGGTGTATTTTTAGAGCAATGCGTTTCCATATGCAAAAAGTCAATTTCAATCTGCAATGGCGAGTTCGAAAGCAGGCGAATCAAATCGGTTTCGGTCGTAATCTTTATCGGCATCAGGTTCAGAATCACAATTTTCAATGGTCTGATTTCCTGACTCGAAGCCCTCTCCGAATCCATTACAAATATATTTTCTGTTCTGAGTGCTTCCACTGCGGGCAAAGTCACCGGAATATTTAATGGCATAACTTTAATTTACAATTTTAAATTTACTATATAATTTATACAAGTTAGATATTTAACCACATAGCGACACAATAGAATTTATTCATAGAACTGTTGAAATGAAGAACACATAGCTGTAAATGTTTAAAAACATTTACTTTCAAACTCAACAAACCGTCAAATTCGATCAAGCTACGTGAAATAACTTGTTATTTCACAACTATGTGTTCTTTCTTTAAATATCTAACCAGTGAAAAACTATTGTGCAACTATGTGTTTATGTAACTTATATAATAATTAATTTAAGAACAATGGTTTCTGAAAACGAAACACATTTACTGATACTTCCTGTATATTTCCCAATAGGCAGAGCTTCCGATAAATTCACTCAGAAAGCTGTTCAGCGAATCGCGCAGCGCTGTGGCATTGGGATGTACAGCCCAGCTATACTCCTGCTGAAAACCTACCGGGAGACTGATGTTCAGATTATTAAACCTGGTTTTGAAATTCAGCGCTAAATTTTCAGGACATACAGTATTTTTAATTTCACCCGCCGAAACCATCTCAACCATTTGCTCGAGCGATTTCTTTTTCAGTTCCACAATTTTTATTTCAGACGAAATTTCGTTGGCCAGATTCTTAATTCTTGGAATAAAAACCGAACCTTCAGC
>JAGPIU010000134.1:0-2948 GCA_018054805.1 Paludibacter sp.
AAATAATTATAATCGGGGCGATAGAGCAAATAACCTGCATGTGCGCCAAATTCCATATTCCAGTTTTTGTGCAGGGCGTATTTCCATGCCGAGCGCAGCGAAAAATCGTTGACCGAAGCCATGTTCAGCGCTTCATTCATCGTGTTTGTGTTGTTTTCGCGGTAGCTGAATTCCATGCCCGATTTATTGCGGTAGCGACTGAACGACAGTATGTTTTCCGAGAAAAGTTTCGAACTTATCACACGGTTCCAGCGACCGGAAACAAGCCAGTTACCCCATTGCTGATTGAGATGACTGCGTTCGTCGTTTTTCATTTTCCATGGTTTTGTCCAAAAGTTCAGGTAGTCGTCGCCCTGATACAGGTTCAGGCTGAGTGAGTTGCGTGCGTCAGGATTCCAGCTTAGCTTGGCATTGATATCGTGAAAACCATACGAAACGATTGCGTCATTTTCGGGCATTGCAGCCGAAGCGCCACCTAATAAAGCATCAAACAGGGTTTTGCGGGCAGTGACAATATAACTCATTTTTTTATTGGCTAACGGCCCTTCGAAAGTAAATGCCGCATCGGTCACGCCCAGGCTAAACGAACCCTGATGTTTCGAAATATCGCCTTCGCGTTGCGTAATATCCACAATCGACGAAAGTTTACCGCCCTGTCGTGCCGGGAAATTTCCTTTGTAAAAATCCACCGAGTTTATCATGTCGGGATTGAACACCGACATCAATCCACCCAAATGATTTACATAAATAAGCGGTACATTGTCGAGTAAATATTGGTTTTGTCCGGGCTCGCCACCCCGCACCATCATGAGGCTCATGCCTTCGCTTTGTGTTTGTACACCCGGCAAAAGTTGCAGGGCTTTTATTACATCGGGTTTGCCACCAATGGCCGGAATGCGCGAGAGATCTTTGGCACTCAGGCGCGTTACTTCGTAGTTTTTGTGGCGTGTGGCGGTTACTGTTACTTCGTTCAACTTGTTTTCGGTTTGCATGGTTACGCTTATCAGCGTGTCCGAAACGGCTTTCAGCACAATTTCGCGGTTGGCAAAACCCACATACGAAAAAGTGAGTGTACAGGGCGTTTGTACTTTCAGACTGAAATATCCGCGATTGTCGGTGGTGGTGCCGGTTTGCTGATGTTTTTCCCATACATTAGCGCCAATCAGTACTTCGCCCGACTGTACATCGCGCACAAATCCGGAGAGTTGAATAGTGGCTGCCGACAGATTGTTTTTGATAAAAAATAAAGATAGAAATATAGCGAAAAGGATTGTTTTCAGGAATCTTGTTTTCAAAGTCATAAGTTTCAAATTCAATAAAAAGTCATACATTTGTATTCAAATTAATAAGTAATATAAAAAAGTGGATATGCAAACAAGTTTTCATTTTCGTTCAGCTCAGGATATTACGACAGAAATGCTCGACAAAATAAAATCGACATACAAAGCAAAGCCTGTTACAATTATTGTCGAAGAGGATAATTCTACAGATTATAAACTCTCGGACGAACAGAAACATATTCTTGATCAGCGTCTTGAAGAAGATATTGCAGAGTATTTGACATCGACTGAATCATTAGAACGTTTAAAACGAAAAAATGAGCTATAAAATAATTGTGTCACCAAGAGCTCAGAATGAGATTGAAGATTCGATTGATTTTTATTATCAAAGAAGTCGTGTCTCTGCGGAAAATTTTATTTCTGCGATTTCTGATGCTTATGAAATTATTAGTAAAAATCCTCATTTTCAGATTGTCTATAAAAACGTTCATGCTTTCCGTTTGCAAAAATTTCCTTTTTCACTTTTCTTTATGATTGATGAAAAAAAGACTTTAGTTAGAGTGCTTTCATGTTTTCATACAAGTCGAAACCCTTGTGAGTTGCCATGATTTTTCGATTGTCAATAATCCTAAGATGTCTGAATACAACGAAAGTATAATCAGAAAATGACATCAGTTGAATATGCACAATCCGTGCTTAGAAAAGCATCTACTCCTTTATTTCAATATCTTTCCGGCTTACAGTAAATGAGCTGAACACTCCGAGTCCATTTTTTATATTGCTGTAAAGCGGGTAATTCTGATACGCACTTCCTAATGCTGAACCGCCTCCGCCATACACATACAGTTGCTTTTGATAGTCGTAGAGCGATTGATCGATGCTCCGTAATTCGATAAACAAAGTGTCTTTGCCCGGTCGAAAATCAATATTGATTTCGTCGAAATAAAATTTTACCCAATGATGGTTGCCTGTCATTTTTCGGTTGCTGAAAACCTGCAGCGGGTTAGGCTCGTACAAAAAGACTGAATCCTGTTCGGCTTTCATTGTGTAGTAACCACTCCAAACGCGAAATTCCTCGCTCCATTCCTCTGTGTCATAATTGTAACTATTTGTTATCCCTTTGGCTTTAAAACTGAAATCCCAAAACAGAGCCTTGTTGGGTTTGTTTTTGAGGCGAAACTCCACTGATGAAACTTTCCGACCATCTTCAGAACGCCCCACGAGGTCGGTGAAAATTGTGGAGTCGATTTCGGTTGGCTCGGGTACTGTGGTTCGTGCGCTCAAAGGTAAATAGCCGGGAATGGTGGCGATACACTCGTAGGTTTCGCCTGCTTTTACTGTGCGTGTGCTGCTGTACCAACCTTTTTGCGTATAACGCAGCGTGTCGGGACTGCTGTTGTCGCCAAGCACAATTACCTGTGCATTTTCAACAGGTGTGGGCGCGCTTTCGCTAAGGTTAGCGCTAAAACTCACATGAATATTGAAAGTGCTGTCGGCCTGCAATATGCCATTTATGACAGGTGCTTTCGCAAAGTCGGGAAATTCATCTTCGACCAATGCGTGACAGGAAGAAAATAACCATTGAATACTCAAAAAAGTAATGAGATACAAAAAGAAGTGCTTCATATATGTTCAGATATTACTCAATTCATTTTACGTTAAAACTTA
>JAGPIU010000134.1:3048-4206 GCA_018054805.1 Paludibacter sp.
ATTAACCCCCACATTCCATTTCGATTTGTCGTCATTATAAAAATCTCCCAGCATAAATTCGCCAAATACGCCGAATTTTCTGGTAAAAGCATATCCTGCACCTATGCCTGCTCCGTATTCAAATTTGGTTTTATCAACCAGAGTATTATTTTGCGTATTGTGAAGCAAAACACCGGCTTGAATTTTTGGGTAGATGCTGATTCTGGTTTCATTTTTTAGAAATAAAGGTAACAGCATGAATTTAAGCTCAATTCCGGTACTGAAAGCATTCGACTTGTCAAATCCGTACCACGTTCTTTCTTGTTCGACTCCGTTTTGGATAACGGATATTGTATAAGGTTCAGGCAAACCTAAACGGCCATAACCCAGGTAAACGCCTGAACTCAAAAGCTCAGACAATTTATAGTGTACAGCCAGTTTTGCAAATCCGGTATTGGGATTTTGACTCAGCAAATAGGGCTTAAACTGATCGTTGGTGAAGTTTGCTGATTCGTATGACACAGAAAGACTTAACTTGCGGCTGAATTCTGTGGTTTGAGAGTGAATAGGTTGAATCAGAAACAAGCAGCTAATACTAATTGCCTTGAATGTCGTTTGAATTGTTTTCATGTTTGGTTTTTTCATTTTTTGATATCGCTCAGGTTTTTCAGAATGTGAATGCAAGCCCCAGTTTAATTTTATGACGGTCGTTGTTGTAAAATTTTCCATAAGAATAATCGGTAAAAATACCAACCGATTTTGTAAATCTGTATCTTACGCCCATACCAATTCCATATTCAGCCTGCGGATCGGTCCATCTCATTCTGGCCTCATCTTCTAAAGCTTCATATTTTTCAGTTGTAAGTCCTGCCTGTGCCTGCAAATACAAATCGAGGCGGGTTTCTTTTTCAGTAAGTAATGCCATTAAATGAATGTCGGTAGTAAGGCCATATTTTACAGCCGTGGAAGTTCCGCCGCCGTAAGGATTGCTTGCACTTATGTACGAAGTGCTGTCGGCAGAATACCATTCGTACATGCCTGTGGTTTCATTGAAGTCTAAGTCGCTTGGATGGCTGAGACCTCCATAACCCACATAAAAGCCAGCATCGATATATTTGCTGAAATTATAACTTGCCGAAGTAAATAAAAGCGCTGCATTTTCTGCATGTCGACTGTCGT
>JAGPIU010000135.1:0-1213 GCA_018054805.1 Paludibacter sp.
ACTGTCAGCGAACGAACAGGTTCGGCAAACCCTTCTACGCTTACTGCATCTACAAAATCAGCTTTTTGCACCCTGTAAGTAGAAATTATTTCGTTGCTTCCGCCATCACATCCTAATAACAAGATGACGAAACTAATCTGCAAAATATTCTTCAGGTGCTTTCTCACGGGTTTGATTAATAAAAGATTTTATCGATTAATTGCAAATTAACGAAAACTATTTAGCATTATTGCTTAATCAAAATTGCATTTAACAAATTATAATGAAAGATTTCACTGATTAACAGGTTTTGCGTATTACCAAATAAGAAACGCTTTCAGAATCATATCCGAAAGCGTTTACCGGTATTGTATATTTATGGTTCACAAAGAAATATCGGGGGAAAGTTTTGCTTATAGATGAATGGTATTGTTTATTTCAAATGTGAAGCTTTCAGGCCTTTAATCACTGCATTTGTAAATCCGTTAGCCTCCATTTCGTTGAGACCTTTGATGGTGATGCCGCCGGGTGTGGTTACTTTGTCAATTTCCACTTCGGGATGCGAATTGTTGGCTTCGAGCAAATCGATGGCGCCGCGCAAAGTTTGCATCACCACTTCTTTGGCCATATTGGGATAAATACCCATTTCCACTCCGCCTTCCATAGCTGCTCGAATATAGCGGAAAGCATAAGCAATGCCGCAGGACGAAAGCGACATAAAAGCATTCAGTTGCGTTTCCGGAACGAGAAATGCTTTGCCCAGTTCGCTGAAAAGCGATACGATAAGTGCCTCCTGAGCAGCAGTTGCATTGCAGGACGAAATGGTGGATACGCTTTGTAAAACTTCGATGGCTGTGTTAGGAATCACGCGAAACATGGTGGCTTCGCTGTCGAACAAGCCACGCATTTTTTCGAAATCGACACCGGCAGCAATCGACACAATCATTTGACGTTTGTAGTCGAGTTTGCGTTCAATCTCATCAGCAATGACTTCCATTAGCCAGGGTTTCACGGCCAAAACCACAATGTCGGCCTGTTTTACAACTTCAATGTTTGAGTTTGAAGTCACAATGTTGCTGTCGAAAGTTTTCAGCGCGTCCAGATTGGCCTGCGAAACGTCGCTCACAGCAATGTTCGGAGTTTCGATCAACGAACCTTTGGCAAGTCCGCGTGCAATGGCACCGCCCATATTTCCGGCACCAATAATGGCTATTTTCAAAGTTTTTGTGTCCAT
>JAGPIU010000135.1:1313-4201 GCA_018054805.1 Paludibacter sp.
TTTGAAAGTGAGTAACTCGCGCAAATTCAGATGTTTGATAAGTGGAATATGGTTCATGACGATTCCATTCATGATCAGTTCGTTGTGCATTCCGGCGTATTGGTCGAAAGCATATTCCATGTCGCGAAGTGTGTTGAACAAATTTCGGCGATACGGAAACGCACCATTTCCCATTGGGATTTCGAGCAGAGAATATGGCACTTCGCCGAATATTTTTCCGGCTTCGAACATGTAATTCCACTGTCCGGCTGTAAACCGAATCTGTTGTTTTAAGGATGCATTTATTTTCAGGTAATTTCCCTGTTTTGTGCCTGCATTAAATTTTCCGGCTTCGAGAATTGTGTAAATCACAGGTTTCTCGTTAGGGACATAAATGCGCTGAAAATGATCGTCGTACACACGTTCGTCAAACGAAAAACGACTTTGCAAAACCACGCTTTGCTGTGTGATGTGCGAAAGCGCAGTGGCATTTTGCACAAAAGGCATTGCCTCCGAATCACTCAATCGATGATGCCGGTAGAAAAGCGTAGATTCAATGTTTTTGTTCCAGTCGTAAGTCAGCGATGTGCTGAATTCTTTTCGTTCGTTAAGTTTTTGTGCTGTACGGAAACAAAAAATTGTAATGGCAATATCCTCATCGCCCGAAAGCAGCGGATTCTCACGAAACAAAAAGTCGTTGTAATCGTAATCCACGCGCCGATAATCGTCGGTGTAGTTAGCGTTGAAAATCAGGCGGTTTTCTGTGGGTAATTTGTAATGAAAACCGGCCGAATATTTTGGAATGTTGTTTTTAAATCCATATCCTGCATAGCCGCTGAACCCGATATTTTTTGAAAAAATTTCGTTTGTGCGGAAAGGCAATGTAAGTCGAAGTCCTTCTACTTCGGTAAGTCGCGCAATGTGCTGAACTTTACCGATATCCACTTTTCCTACAGGAACATAACCGGTAATTATCACATCGGCCAGCCATTTTGCAAACCGAACCACAGATGTATTTCCCAGTTGAGCCATGCTGTTGTCAATTTCAACTGCGCTGAGGTTTGAACCGGCAAAATTCTCGTTTGCAGGTTCTGAGATATTTATATTTTCGGTGATTGTTTTTTTATAAATAAACAATTCAGGTTTTGGGTGCAGACTATCGGCCAGCATTTCGTAGGTAATATTCGACGAAAACTGTTCGGATTCAGGTACGAAAAAGCCGGCGTTCGGCTGAAACTTTTGCTGAATACGAAGCTGATGCACGTAGTTTAGATTAGCTTCGGCAGGCAAAGTCGCATCAATATAAGTAAGTGCCAACGAAGCAGAATCGATTTTCATGGTTCCGTTGAAAGCCAGATTTTTAGAATTTTTTGTTCTGAAATTAATCTGATATTCCTTTCTCTGGTTTTGCATAATGCTGTCAGTCAGGTAATAATTGTAGTAAGCATTTCCCGAAGAAGCGAGCGGACTTACAAACGACTGATTGAAAAGCGTCAGCGAATTTCGGTAAAAATTTATTTCAGCCGATTGCTGATTCGTCAACCCCAGCAGAAGTCTTTCATTTTCGGGTTTCGACGAAAAAAAATCTTCTGAAATCACCGATACCGTATTTTTTTGTCGTTGAAGTTTCTTCTCCGACATAAAAAGAGGCATAACAAGCGAGGAGTCAGCTTTCTTAATTGCTCCTTCGGTAAGCTGACTGAAAATTTTTCGTTTTAGGCTGTTTCGACTTATATTTCCCAGATAGACAAGGTTTTGCTCGGCAAAAGTTCCGCTTGTGAGTTTACTGTAATCATTTCGTTCGCGGGCTTCGCGCACTTTTCGCATAAGTGGCAAAGCGGGATTTGCGCCCGGAACCACCATCACTTCGTACAATTCCACATTTTGCTCTTTCAGTTCCACCTGCATACCCGCACTTTGTCCTTTTTTGAGACGAATTTCTTTGGTGCGGTAACCCACAGCCGAAAAAACAAGAGTGGTTTCGTCGCCCGTTGTACGAATCATAAAATAACCTTCATCGTTGCTTTTTGTTCCTTTGCCGGTATTTTTAAAATATATATTGGCATCGGGCACCGGACTTTTGTCGATAGCATTTAAAACCTGCCCAACAGCTAATGTTTCCTGAGTTTGAGCAAAAATATTCAGGCTCAAATGCAGAAAAATCAGCAGTAAAGCATTAAAAATATGTGATTTGTTTGGAATCACTTCTGTTTATTTTTTCGGTAAAGCGGATGAAAATCGAGAATGGTTTGTCGCAAAAAATTTACATCAATGTGCGTGTAAAGCTCGGTTGTGGTAATGGATTCATGCCCGAGTAACTGCTGAATGGCACGAAGATTGGCGCCATTTTCGAGTAAATGTGTGGCAAACGAATGTCTGAAAGTGTGCGGACTCACATTTTTATGAATGCCGGCCAATGCAGTCAGGTCTTTTACAATGGTAAAAATCATAGCACGTGTCAGTCGTCCGCCACGTCGGTTGAGAAACAGGATGTCCTCGTCGCCTTTTTTTATTTTAAGAGAATTACGGTCGGTCAGCCAGAGTTCAATATGCTTCAAAGCCTGTGGCGAAAGTGGTACGAGGCGTTGTTTGCTACCTTTTCCTTCCACCAGCATATAACCTTCCTGCGTGTACATGCGCGACATTTTCAGACCTATAAGTTCCGAAACGCGAAGCCCTGAGCCGTAAAGCGTTTCGATAATGGCTTTGTTGCGTTGTCCTTCGGCTTTCGAAAGATCGATGGCGGCCACAATGGCATCAATTTCAGCAACCGAAAGTACTTCGGGTAAATGCAGTCCCGTTTTGGGCATTTCGAGCAATTCAGTCGGGTCGTCGTCGCGTTTTTTTTTGTAAATCAGGAAATGGTAAAACGATTTTATTCCTGAAATAATGCGCGCCTGCGAACGTGC
>JAGPIU010000136.1 GCA_018054805.1 Paludibacter sp.
ACTTACAACGATGCAGAAAGCATCAGAAGAGAACAAAAACGTATTGAAACCGAATTACTGAATGTAGAGCAGGATCTTTGGGAGTACTAATCATATTTCAAATAATATACTATGGACAGGCTTAAATCAATACTCGTATATCTGATTTTTTCCTGTCCATTTGTTTTGATAAATGCTACCGGGGATGTGTACAAACAATACGATTACCAAAATTACCGTAAGTGTGCTGATTTACAAAACGTAATTGATTTTGGGAGCATTAATTATGATTTACTGAATGCAGCTGTTTTCTTTCGTACCAATGAAATCAGAGTGAGTCATGGGAAAACAGCGCTTGATTTTCATCCCGCACTCGAGGCAGCTGCGCAAATGCATGCAGATGATATGATAAACGGGAATTTTTTTGCACACGAAAATCCACGGAGAAAAGACAGGAGAGAACCTGCCGACAGGTTTCGTTTGAGGGGTATTGAAAATCCGATGCCAGCCGAGAACATAGCAAACTCATTTGCCATAAAATACAAAGCCAATACGGCGGTGTACGTCATTGATCAGAAGGAAGCTTTATATACTTACGAGCTCAATGGAAAAGCGATAGATCGGCATACTTATCTGAGTTTTGCTGAAAGTGTTGTAGAGCAATGGATGAATTCGGCCGGACATCGTGCCAATATTCTGCGTGATACTGCTAAAGAGTTGGGCTGCGCCTGTGTTTTTTATCGTGATAAAGTGGCGGAGATGCCAAAATTTATGTGTGTGCAGAACTTTCAACTTTACGAGCCTGTTGTTTTAAGAAAATAGTGAAATGAGAAACTTTATATTGTGCGATAATCAGGATATTACGCGTTTTGGATTCGAACAACTTGTGAGGAGTCTTGGATTGTCGGGTGAATTTTATTCTTCAGCAACAAAGGCTGATTTGATGAATCAGCTAATGCGTAACTCCGAATCGGTAGTTTTGTTTGATTATACGCGTTTCGATTTTGTAAGTGTCGACGAGCTGACTATTCTGCAGCTTCGTTTTCCGAAAGTCGATTGGATTGTGTTTTCAGACGAATTAAGCAATGATTTTGTACGTTCGCTTGTGTTTAATACACAGAATTTTAGTGTTTTGCTGAAAGATAGTTCGTTGGATGAAATTAAGAGTTGTATTCGTGAAGTGCTGAGAGCTAATCGGTTTATTTGTAATCGTATAGGAAATATGTTGCTCGATAATCCGAAGTCGATGGATAAATTGCCGCTTCAGGATGTACTGACAGCTACCGAAAAGGAGATACTTAAAGAAATTGCTATGGGTAAAACCACGCGGGAAATAGCCACGCTACGTTTTGTAAGCGTGCATACCATTATGACGCACCGGAAAAATATATTCCGGAAACTTGAAGTCAATAATGTGCACGAGGCTACAAAATTTGCAATGCGTTCGGGCCTGGTGGATATGGCAGAATATTATATTTAGTGGATAATTGACAGTTGAGTATTGACAGTTGATAATCTGATTTTTTTACAATATATTTAAATGGAAATAGCGTCGTTGTTGTCGGGTGGAGTGGATAGCTCAGTGGTTGTACATATGCTGAAAGAAGCAGGGTACAACCCAACCTTGTTTTATATCAAAATAGGAATGGATGATGATGAGCTTTTGCATTGTACTTCGGAGGAAGATATTGAGATGGCTTCGCTCATTGCTCACAGGTATGGTTGCAAACTCGAAGTTATTGATTTACATAAAGATTATTGGGATAATGTGGTGGATTATACCATTCGAAAAGTTAAGCTTGGTTTGACGCCAAACCCGGACGTGATGTGTAATAAACTTGTTAAATTTGGGGTTTTTGAGCAACGTGTAGGTCATTTGTTTGATAAAACGGCTACGGGTCATTACGCTACTACAACCGAAGTAAACGGAAAAACCTACTTGTCGACAGCCAAAGATCCGGTGAAAGATCAAACCGATTTTCTGGCTCAGATTGACCATTTACAGGTGTCGAAACTGATGTTTCCCATTGGTCATTTGATGAAAAATGAGGTGCGCGATATTGCGCGTGAGGCTAATTTGCCAAGTGCCAAGCGTCAGGATAGTCAGGGTATTTGTTTTTTGGGCAAGGTGAATTACAATGATTTTATTCGCCGATATCTGGGCGAAAAACAAGGACCGATTGTGGAACTCGAAACCGGAAAGATTCTGGGACGACACAATGGTTATTGGTTTCATACTGTGGGTCAACGAAAGGGTCTTGGTTTGTCGGGAGGGCCGTGGTACGTAATTCGTAAGGATGTGGACGCGAATATCGTATGGGCTTCGAAAGGTTTCGATGCTGATGCGCAATACGGAAATGAGTTCGATATGCAGCAATTTCATTTTATTACCGATAATCCATGGAATGACAGCGCCAATGGTGTGGATATTACTTTTAAAATACGCCATACACCTGAGTTTACCAAAGGCAAAATTATCAAAACAAACGATGGTTACAGAGTAATTTCCGACGAGAAACTTCAGGGTATCGCACCCGGTCAGTTTGGCGTGATTTACGATGCCGACCGCCATATTTGTATTGGTAGTGGCGAAATAAAGCGCTCAGGATTTTAAATGCCGGATTTTTATACACAAAAAAGGTTGCAATCTCAATGAGAATTGCAACCTTTTTTTGTGAGGTGGTTTTGGAATTAAATTCCTTTTTCACTGAGATAACGTTCGGCTTCGATAGCAGCCTGACAACCGCTTCCTGCAGCAGTAATTGCCTGACGATAATGTGGGTCGGCTACGTCACCGGCAGCAAATACGCCTTCTACACGTGTGCGTGGAGTCCCTGGGACAGTTTTGATATAACCTACTTCGTCAGTTTCAACCCATGGTTTGAAAATATCAGAATTGGGTTTGTGACCAATGGCAAGGAAAAATCCATCAATCTCAATATGTACCTGCTCTTCGTCGGCCTGACCACGGCGTTTTACAAGATTTGCTCCCTGAACCACACGGTCGCCGGTAAGTCCTAAGGTTTCATGTTCGAAAAGTACAGTGATTTTTGAGTTGGCTAACACTCTTTCCTGCATAATTTTCGATGCACGTAAAAATGGTTTGCGAACAATGAGGTATACATGATCGGCAAGTCCGGCCAGATAAGTTGCTTCTTCGCAGGCTGTGTCGCCACCACCTACTACGGCTACTTTGCGTTTGCGATAGAAAAATCCGTCGCAGGTAGCACATGCCGAAACGCCCGAACCTGCATATTTGGTTTCGTCGGGTATTCCCAGATATTTAGCTGTGGCACCTGTCGAAATAATGATAGTGTCGGCTTCAATAACTTTTTCGCCATCGATGGTCACTTTGTAAGGAGCAGCCGAAAGATCGGTAGCTGTAGCCATGCCAAAACGAATGTCGGCACCGAAACGCTGAGCCTGTTTTTTCAGATCTTCCATCAATTCCGGTCCGGTAATTCCTTCGGGATATCCGGGGAAATTTTCAACTTCATTGGTTGTGGTAAGCTGTCCGCCGGGTTGCATTCCTTCGTACATTACAGGGTTGAGATTTGCTCTCGAAGCATAAATTGCGGCTGTGTATCCCGCAGGGCCTGAACCAATAATCAGGCAACGTACTTTTTCTGTCATAATGCTATATATTCTTTTTGTTTTTTTATTATCTTAAATCGTTAATTACAACGTTTTTGTATTTGCTTTTATTGAACTGAAAAAAATCATCAGTCACTTTAAAGCCTTTTTGATAGTTGCTGAGACTAAGCATGGTGTTTAAACCGTTTTTGTTAGTTAGCAACACCGAAACAAGTTGCTGATTGCTTTTGCTTATCTGGACTTCAATCAGCGTAAAATCATTGTTTTTTTGTTTAGGCCTCATTTCAATAATATGATTCTGAGCCGAATTTTTTTTGCTGAACCGTACAACCGATTTTGCTTTGTAGCCCGAAAGAATTGCCATTGGGTTTATGGATGCCACTTCCTGTGGAGTTGGTTCGGTAATTGAAACTTCATTGTTTTGAACCATGTATGCCCATTGTGTTTTTCCGTCGAACCACGCTTTGGTTTCGTCCATTTCGAGTACAAACCTATCACCTTTCAGAGTGAATATTCCTGAATTCGACTGCGAATTTAATGCATTTTTTTCGGTAATTTTCAAATTGAAATTGGTCCGAATGGC
>JAGPIU010000137.1 GCA_018054805.1 Paludibacter sp.
TTTTTATTTTGCCACAAAGTCATAAAATCAGCATCCGTCACCGAACCATACGAAAATTCGCTTCCTTTGTCGAAACAACAGGGGAGCACTTCGCCTTTTACATTAAGCACAGCACCACTTATCACACGCCGGCAACGGTTCTTTAGGGGATTTTTTAAAACATAACTGCCATCGGGCTGTTTTCGGTAGCGCGAATAACGCGACAAACTGGTATGCAACGGATTAGGATTCTCGAAGTCGTAAATCTGTGCCGTTTTGAGTGTCAGGCTGTCAGCTCCCGAACTTTTGGCGAGCCTTTTCACTTCCCCAATCTGATGCTCATTGGTTCCGAACACAATAAACTGCATTTCCACAAAAGGCGTTCGTGAACCCAGTTTCTGTTTCCATTCCTGCACAAACCTGATTCCCTCCAAAGCGCGTTCAAGCCTTCCACCTTTGCGATACTGCTCGTACACCTCCTGCGTAGCTCCATCCACCGACACAATCAGCTTATCGAGCCCCGATTCCACCAGTTTTCTTGCATTTTCGGAGTTCAGAAGCATTGCATTTGTGGAAGTGGAAGTATAAATTCCGGCTTCGTGGGCAAAGCGAATATATTCATTCAGTCGTGGATTTAAAAGTGGCTCACCCTGAAAGTAGAAAATCACCTGAATCAATGACTTTTTAAGTTCTGTCAATGTATCAAAAACCACTTTATCCTCAACGAGAGCTCCTTTGTTTCGTGCGGCCATTCCCACCGGGCATTGCGGGCAACGGAGCTGGCAAAAATCAGCCGGTTCTACCGATAGAAACACAGGTCTTCTGAATTTGTCAAACATCATTGAATGCACCCGAAATGAAAACTCAGCCAACATAAAATTGAAAAACTTGCGGGAATTGAGGTAAGATACTGAACGAATATAGTGATTTAACTTTTTAAGTGTCATAAAAAATAGGCTGTTATTGTAAGAATCACCCGATTATATACTTTGAATGCATATTATTTAGCGAAATTTTGGAAAAAATGTGAAAAAGGAATCACAAAGTAAAACAAATTCAACCGAAAGATTGTATATTTGTAGCCAAATACACACAAAATTAAATTAAAATCAATTAATAACAAAAACACAATTTTATGAAGAAGCAATTATTTTTCGCGGTTTCGCTTGTGCTTGCGTTAGTTTTAAGTTCTTGTAACAAAGACCTTAAACCTCTCGATCCAAGTTTATTTACCTGCACACCAAATCCCCTCGAACTGAAGGGTGGTAAAGTTGATGCTACCATTACAGGAACTTTCCCTGTGAAGTATTTCTCAAGAAATGCTACAGTAACAGTAACCCCTGTGTTGAAATTCAACGGTCAGGAAGTAAAAGGAACTCCCTCGGTTTTCCAGGGCGAAAAAGTAACCGGTAACGATCAGACTATCGCTTACAAAGCCGGTGGTTCATACACAATTAAAACTTCTTTCAACTATGTACCTGAAATGGCTAAATCAGAACTTTATCTTGATTTCAGCGTAGCTACAAAGAAAAAAACCTATACATTGCCTCAGGTAAAAGTGGCCGATGGTGTGATTGCAACTGCGGCTTTGGCATCAACAAACTTCGGAACAGGTGCTGCTAATGGCCCTGTAATTGTTGCTGACAAATTCCAGCGCGTAATTCAGGAAATGCAGGAAGCTGATATCCTCTTCCTTATCCAACAGTCACAACTCCGCAACAGCGAAACAAAATCTTCGGATATTGTGGAACTGACTAAAAAAATCAAAGAAGCAAAAGAAACTGCCAACAAAGAAGTTTCAGGTCTCGAAATCGCAGGTTATGCTTCTCCTGATGGTGCTCTCGACATCAACACTAATCTTGCTGAAAAACGTCAGAAAGTGACTTCTGACTTTATCAACAAAGAGATCAAAAAACTAAAAACAACCGTTACTGTTGATTCAAAATTCACTGCTGAAGACTGGGATGGTTTCCAGAAATTAATGGAAAACTCTAATATTCAGGACAAACAGGTGATCCTTCGCGTGCTTTCAATGTACACTGATCCCGAACAACGCGAACGCGAAATCAAAAACCTTTCGGTTGCTTTCAAATCAATCGCTGACGAAATTCTTCCACAACTACGTCGTTCACGTCTGAAACTGACAGTTGACGTAACCGGAAAATCGGATGCTGAAATTGCTAAACTGGCTAAAGAAGATGCAGCTAAACTTACTGTAGAAGAACTTCTTTACGCTGCTACACTTACCAGCGACCTCAACGAAAAAGCTGCTCTTTACACAAAAGCAACTGATTTGTATCCCGGCGATCTTCGTGGCTGGAACAACCTTGGCGTAGTTAAATATCAACAGGGAAATATCGACGATGCTGCCCGTTTATTCAACAAAGCACTCGAAGTAGAACCTAAATGTGTAAATGCAAGCTACAACGCCGGCCTTTGCGCTCTTGCCAAAGGTGACCTTGCTAAAGCTGAAGAATTCTTCGGAAAAGCTGCAGGAACTTCAGGCAACCTGAGCAACGCTCTTGGTACTGTATATATCATGAAAGGTGACTATGCAAAAGCTAAAACTGCTTTCGGTTCAACCGCTACCAACAATGCTGCATTGTTGCAGATTCTCGATGGCAACTACAACGGAGCACGCAACACTCTGGCTGCTGTAGCTGAGCCGGATGCATTGACTGCTTACCTTGGAGCTATCGTTGGTGCACGCACCAACAACCGCGACGCTGTATTCAGCAACCTGAAAACTGCAGTTAGCCTTAAACCAGCTTGCAAAACAAAAGCTGCCAGCGATCTTGAATTTGCAAAATTCTTTACCGATGAAACTTTCATTTCTATCGTGAAATAATTTTTTGACAATATATTCAAAACTACCGGAGTTCATTTTTTTGAACTCCGGTTTTTTTATGCCATAATGGCAGCATAAAAGTTGACGTATCCTCATTTTTGGGGCACGGTATGGAATTTGTCTTTATTCTGACTTAAATTTAAAAAACATTAAGTCCGCAGCTATATGTATCAGTTTTTAAACACGGGTAAATAACTGTATATTTGTACTTAAAATAAAAAACATCAGAAAAAATACAGAATGATCGAAAACGAACAAATTGTTAGCAAAATTGTTGAAGGAATACAGGAAAGAAAAGGGAAAGAGATTGTAGTAGTAAACCTCACGAAACTAAAAGAAGCCCCATGTAGCTATTTTGTAATTTGCGAAGGCGACTCTAACACACATGTCACTGCCGTAGCAAATTCAGTTGTTGAATGGGTACGCGATAAAATAAATGTAAAGCCATACGCTACCGATGGTTTTGAAAATGCCGAATGGATAGCTATGGATTACGGACAAATCATTGTTCATACATTCCAGCGTCATACAAGAGCTTTTTACGATATCGAACATCTCTGGGCCGATGCCGACCTGAAACGAATCGAAAACATACTTTAAACAAAGAAAAACAGCCATTCAATTTAAAAATGGAAAACAAAAAACCCGACAATAACGGCAAACCCGCCGGAAAAAGTCCCAAATTCAACATCTCATGGATTTACGGCCTCATCATAGCCGTACTCATCGGATCATACTTTTTTAACGACAATACGCCGATAAAAGAAGTACCGTATTCAACTTTCGAAGAATACGTAAAAAATGGCATGGTTGAACGCATAAGCGTATTCTCGGCCAAAAACTATCTCGAAGCCCGTGTGGACAGCAACGCTGTAAAAAAAGTCTTCGGATCAAAGGCCGATGTTTACAAAAAAGACCGTAAAATCAGTGTACAGATTCCTTCGGTTGATGAATTTTCGAAATTCATCAACAAAGCCAAAGAAGATAATCTCTACAAGGGAATTGTGGATTACAAGATAAACCGCGATTACCTCGAAATGTTCCTGTACAGCATATTGCCATTCCTGTTACTGATACTTTTCTTCGTATTTATGAATAGAAGAATGTCGGGACAAATGGGAGGAGGCGGAGGTGGCATTTTCAATGTCGGAAAATCGAAAGCACAACTTTTCGACAAAGGAAACACCGTCAATAAAGTTACATTCAAAGACGTGGCCGGACTTGCCGGAGCCAAACAGGAAATTGAAGAAATTGTAGCTTTCCTTAAAAACCCTTCGAAATACACCGAACTTGGAGGTAAAATTCCGAAAGGAGCATT
>JAGPIU010000138.1 GCA_018054805.1 Paludibacter sp.
GAGTATTTATATCACTCTGATTTAGGCAGTAATGTTGTTTGAAACTGAAAAATAAACTTTCCATATGGGTTTTGACTATCGCAAAATAGGATTGAAGCGTATTGATACTTATATTATCAAAAAGTTTCTTGGCACATATTTTTATTCTATTGTGCTGATTCTGAGTATTGCAGTAGTGTTCGACCTTACCGAGAAACTGGATAATTTTTTCGATAATAACGCACCTCTCAAAGCCATTATTTTCGACTATTATATGGGTTTTATCCCGTTCTATATGAACATGTTCAGCCCGTTGTTTACCTTTATAGCGGTGATTTTCTTTACTTCGAAAATGGCTACAAATACCGAGATTATTGCTATCCTGGCAAGTGGTGTGAGTTTTCGCAGGTTAATGATGCCTTATTTAATTTCGGCGGCAGTAATTTCGGGATTAGCTTTTGTACTTGGTGGCTATGTGATTCCTCCGGCCAACGAAAAACTGCTCGACTTTGAAGATAAATATGTGAAGAAATTCAAGTCGAACAATGCCCGAAATGTGCAAATGGAGGTGGAGAAAGGTGTTATCCTGTACATCGAACGATACGAAATATCAGAAAACAGAGGATATCGTTTTTCATTGGAAAAATTCGATGGAAAGTCTCTGGTGTCACGCCTGACAGCTGAAACTATCACCTGGGACTCGGCATACAACTGGAAGGTTAGTAATTACCAGCAACGCGATTTCAATGGTATGCGCGAGAAACTTACGCGTGGCATCGATCTGGATACGGTGATTAATGTGCAGCCGCAGGAGTTTTTTATCAGTTCGAAGGAAAGTGCTCAAATGAATAATACACAGCTTCGGGAATATCTCAAAAGGCAAAAAAACAGAGGTGTTGGGAATATTCAGGCATTTGAGGACGAGTATTACAAACGATATTCGATGCCATTGGCCGCTTTTATCATGACTTTGATTGGTGTGTCGCTTTCTTCGCGAAAGGTCAGGGGAGGAATGGGACTGCATCTTGGGATAGGACTTGCGCTCAGTTCATTGTACATTCTGTTTTCCACACTGTCTACCACTTTTTCGGTGAGTGGCGCTATGTCGCCTTTTGCAGCTGTTTGGCTGCCCAACTTTGTCTTTTTGCTGGTTGGTATTTATCTTTACCGCACAGCGCCAAAATAATTCAGTAAATAAAAAACTCCCGACGCTGTAAAGTATCGGGAGTTTTTTTTGCAATTAATATTTATCGTTCTTCGTATTGCGAAGCATAGTATTTTTGATAATTACCACTCGTCACATTGTCGAGCCATTCCTGATTCGAGAGATACCAGTCCACGGTTTTGTCAAGTCCTTCTTCAAATTGCAGCGAAGGTTCCCAGCCCAGTTCGCGCTTTAGTTTCGATGCATCAATGGCATAACGAAGGTCGTGACCTGCACGGTCTTTTACAAAAGTGATCAGCTGAGCCGATGTGCCTGGTTCGCGACCTAATTTACGATCCATAATTTCGCAAAGTTTCTTTATCAGGTCGATGTTGGTCCACTCGTTGTGGCCACCGATATTATATGTTTCTCCATTTTTACCTTTGTGGAAAATCAGGTCGATGGCACGGGCGTGGTCGTTTACCCAAAGCCAGTCGCGTACATTTTCACCTTTTCCGTATACCGGAATGGGTTTGTTGTTTTTGATATTGTGAATGGCTAATGGAATTAGTTTTTCAGGGAAATGGTTTGCTCCGTAATTGTTCGAACAGTTAGAAACCACTACCGGAAGACCATATGTGTCGTGCCAGGCGCGTACAAAATGATCAGACGAGGCTTTGCTGGCCGAATAGGGCGAATGCGGATCGTAGCTGGTTTCTTCGGTGAAAAAACTGCCGTCGAATTCCAGTGCGCCGTAAACCTCATCGGTTGAGATATGGTAAAAGCGTTTTCCTTCGTAGTTTTCTTTCCATGCATTTTTGGCAGCATTCAGCAAATTGCAGGTGCCAAATACATTGGTGCGGATAAAGGCAAACGGATCGGTAATCGAACGATCGACATGCGACTCGGCAGCCAAATGTATCACTCCATCGAAATTATGATTTTTGAATAATTCCGGGATGAATTTTTCGTCGGTAATGTCGCCTTTTACAAAAGTGTAGTTCGGAGCATTTTCAATATCTTTCAGGTTCTCGGGATTGCCTGCATAAGTCAGTGCATCGAGATTGAAAATGTGATAATCGGGGTACTTAGTGACGAAAAGTCTTACCACATGTGAGCCTATAAAGCCTGCTCCACCGGTAATCAGAATGTTTTTTTTCATTGGATGGTATCTGTGTATTGTTGATAACTTTGTATAACTTCCCTTGATGAAGGCATTTTTTGATGTTAAACAATTGCCTTTCATTACACAAAGATACAATGATTTTTATGCTTAACAAGTTGTTGAAAACTTTTTGTTGAAAAAATAATTTATCCCGAATGCAAGTCTTACTTTTGCAATGTGGAAAAAATATACGAACATATCGAACGATTACTTTGCTATCACGAATACGTGGTAGTGCCCGGTTTGGGTGGTTTTGTGCTCCAACGACAGTCGGCACGAATCGAAGCCGGAAGGATAATTGCTCCCTACAGTACGGTGTCATTTAATCCTTTGATGCAGCATGCCGATGGTTTGCTGGCTATCGAAATTGCACGTTGCGAGGGCATCACTTATCGTAAAGCAGTGGAAATGCTCGAAAGTTCAATTGCTCAAATGAAAGAGCAACTGAACGAACGGAATTATTTGAATTTGGGTGCGCTCGGAGTTTTTGAGAAAGATGCTGAAGGGTCGTTGCTGTATATGCCGGCTGCCGATTTGAGTTTTATACCTTCAAATCTGGGACTTCAGGATGTAATGATCAAATCGCCGAACGTGATACAAATGCCCGTACGAAATGCGAATGTGCGTTTGATGCCTTCGAAACAGATGTGGCGTTATGCGGCAGCTGCTGTTTTGGTGATGGGTATGCTGTTCATTTCGCCTGAACTGAACGACCCTGTGCGTACTGAATCGGCAAATCTGTTGTCGCTTTCGTTTCTTGAAAATGAAATGCCGGAGCCGACTCCCGAACCTGTTGTGATTGAATCTGATTCAGTGGCTGATCCTTGTCCCGAACTCGTTGAGACAGTTACCGAAACGGGTGAAGTGGAGAATAACGACGCTGATCTTTATCATGTGATTGTCGCCAGCCTGCCTTCGCAGGAATCTGCTGATAGCTATTGCGAAACGCTGAAAGCCGAAAATTTCGAATGCGCACATGTTTTGTCGAAAATCAAAACATATCGTGTGGCTGTTAAGTCGTTCGACGATCGTGCGGAAGCTATTCGCTTTATGGAGGACTTACGCCTTACCGACGAGCGTTTCGAAACTGCCTGGGTGTTGTGTAAATAGTTTTTATTTCTGAAAAATATTCTGAGGCTGTGTTTCGTGTGAGAAATACAGCCTTTTTTCTTACTTTTGTGTCTCAATTTTTATAATTTGTAAAATGAAGATTCTTGTTCTTGGTGCCGGGAAAATGGGTACCTTCCTGACCGATGTGTTGTGTATACAGCACGAAGTGGCACTTTTCGATACCGATCCCAAACGTTTAAGGTTTGTATTCAATACTTTTCGAATGACCAAATACGAAGAAGTACGTGAGTTCGAGCCGGAATTAGTTATCAACTGCGTGACGCTGAAATATACCATCGACGCATTTAAAACCATTTTGCCTTATCTTCCGAAAAACTGTATTATTTCGGATATTGCTTCGGTAAAAACAGGTCTTCAGGAGTATTACGAAAGCACAGGAATGCGATATGTGTCCACTCACCCAATGTTCGGACCTACTTTTGCCACGCTCGATAATCTGAGTACGCAAAGTGCCATCATTATTTCGGAGTCGGATCATATGGGTAAGGCCTTTTTCAAAGATTTGTATGGCTCGTTGCATTTGCGTATTTTCGAATATACCTTCGATGCGCACGACGAAACAATTGCTTATTCGCTTTCAATTCCGTTTGCTTCAACGCTTGTTTTTGCTTCGGTGATGAAGCATCAGGAAGCGCCCGGAACAACTTTTAAACGTCACATGGATATTGCCAAGGGGCT
>JAGPIU010000139.1 GCA_018054805.1 Paludibacter sp.
ACAGGCTCACTGGCCATTATCTGGCCATGGAAAAACTCGTTTGATAGTGCGGGAAACCTACTTTCGGTAAACAATTTTGGCGCTTTGCTCAGTACGGAAGTGAAAGTGTTTAGCTACGAACGTATTTTGCCAGCTATTGATACACATTTCTGGCTTGCAATAATGCTTGCTGTATTAGGATTTTTGTCGATATACCTGCTCGAAAAAATGGCTGCAAAGGTTCAGGAATAGCAACTTCCTATCGTTGCATATCAGTAGCCTGTATTATTTGGTTGCTGCCACTCCATGAAAATTGGGAGTTGCTGATTTTTTATCTTTACAAAAAAAATAATCCCGGTTTTTTCCCGTTTAAAAATAGTTTGAATGCCGGCAGAGTATTACTTTTGCCGCTGCAAATTATTGAGTTCTGAAATTTATGCATATAAAATATCGTTTGTTATTCGTACTGTTGCTGTTGTCGCTGATTTGTTTTTCGCAAAACAAAGTCAGGGTGTATGGATATGTCATCGATGCAAACAACCGTGGTATTGAACTGGCAAACGTTTATTTTGAAAATACTTCCACAGGAACTTCCACCAATCAGAACGGATATTATGAACTCAATGCCGATATAGCCGACTCGGCCACGCTTGTGTTTTCGATGCTGGGTTACGAAACCATACGTTATACGATTTATCCTACACAGAAAACTTTTCCCATTACCGTAGAATTGCCTTTTGTGTCGACTGAGATAAAGGATTTCGATGTCATTGCGCGTCGCCGGCAATCGTCCACCATCGATTATGTCGATCCCTCACGTTATCGACTGATGCCTAATACTTCGGGTAATATTGAATCGCTGCTGATTACTTTTGCGGGTGTAAGCCAAAACAATGAGCTGAGTTCGCAGTACAATGTGCGTGGCGGTAATTTCGACGAAAATATTGTATATGTAAATGGTACTGAGATTTATCGCCCTTTATTGATTCGTGCGGGACAGCAGGAAGGTTTGAGTTTTGTAAATCCCGATATGGTGAAAAGTCTGGGCTTTTCGGCAGGAGGTTTCGAAGCACGTTTTGGCGATAAACTTTCGTCGGTACTCGATATTCAGTATAAGAAGCCTGAAGCTTTTGAAGCATCGGCTTCGGTCAGTTTGCTCGGAGCTTCGGCTTATCTGGGTACAGCGGGTAAAAAGCTTACACAAATGCATGGAATTCGTTACAAAACAGCCTCATATCTGCTTGGTACACTCGATACCAAAGGTGAATATCGTCCATCGTTTGTCGATTATCAGACATATATTACTTATCAGCTAAGTACGAAATGGGATATGACTTTTCTGGGGAATTTTTCGCAAAATAAATACGAGTTTTTCCCCGATACACAAAGTACTTCATTTGGTACTTATCAAACAGCCCGTAACCTGACTGTGTTTTTCGAAGGTTCGGAAAAAGACTTGTTCCGAACTGCCTTTGGGGCATTGTCGTTGAATTATCAGCCACGTAAAAATACAAAACTTTCGTTTACTGCTTCGGCATTTCAGACCAACGAAAGTGAAACCTATGATATTCTGGGCGAATATACGCTTGGCGAAGTTAAAACCGATTTGAATGCCGAAGATAAAAAAGGTGCTACTTTGGGCATTGGTAAATATCATCAACATGCCCGCAATAAACTAAATGCAACAGTAGCAAATGTCGGGCATAGTGGCGAAGCCAAAACCGCAAATCACTACGTTCGTTGGGGTGCACAGTTGCAATACGAGAAAATTACCGATGTGATCAGCGAGTGGGAGTGGCGCGATTCGGCCGGATATTCGCTTCCTTTCAACGATCAGGCAGTGGAGTTGTATTACAATATGCGATCGACCACAACGCTTCCTTCACTTCGGTCGTCGGCTTTTGTGCAGGACACCTGGCGCAATAATTTCGAAAAAGGTCTGCTTACAGTAACCGCCGGTGTGCGTGCAAGTCACTGGAGTTACAACAATGAGTTTTTTGCAAGTCCTCGTGTGTCAGTGGCTTATTTGCCACATTGGGAAAAAGATTTCAGCTTCCGCTTTGCCACGGGTTTGTATTATCAGTCGCCATTTTACAAAGAATTACGTGATACTGTGAGCGATGCTAACGGCAATGTTACAGTGGCGCTCAACAAAGATATTAAAGCGCAACGTTCGGCGCATTTTGTATTGGGTGGCGACCATTATTTCCGTGCATGGGGTCGTCCGTTTAAATTTACGACCGAAACTTATCTGAAACTTGTCGACAGAGTAATAAGTTATAATGTCGACAATGTGCGTATCCGCTATTCGGGTGAAAACGATGCGGTGGCGTACACTGCAGGTGTAGACTTTAAACTCTTTGGCGAGCTTGTGCCGGGTACCGATTCGTGGATAAATCTGTCGCTGATGGACTCACGTGAGGATATATTGGGCGACTCGTATCAAAAAACAATTTTCGACGAGAATAACAATGCCACAGGAACCGAGACAGTTTATCCCGGTTGGATTTCGCGCCCCAATGAACAGCGTTATGTGTTTTCGGTAATGTTTCAGGATTACTGGCCTAATAATCCAAAATACAAAGTGCAGTTGCGCGGCGTTTGGTCGGACGGTTTGCCGCAAAGCACACCCCGCAATCCACAGTTTAAGTCGGCTTTCCGTGCACCGGCGTATCGACGTTTCGATATAGGAGCTTCGCGCGTACTCGCTTCCGGCGACGATAGAATTATGGATCGTCCCTTCTTTCGCCATTTTAAAAATATCTGGATCAATGCCGAAGTGCTGAATTTATTCGACTTTGCAAATGTGAACTCTTATTACTGGGTCACTGATATTTATAATCAGCAATACGCAGTGCCTAACTATCTTACCAAAAGGCAGTTTAATGTCAAGATTATTGTGGATTTTAAATAGTATTTGTTTATTCATTGCTTTGTGTCCGATAAGTTGCTGGTGTTACCTGCTGTTTCATTGATATTTTAAACAAAAGCATCTTAAAGAGGCATTTTTGCGGGTGCTATTCTAAAATATCGTTAAAATCGCAAATGAAACGTACAAATTCCTAAAAAAAGAAAGCAACAAGTACTGAACTGTGGCAAAAAAATTATCTTTGCATGAAATTTAATTCAGTCTATTATGCTCGCAGCATTTATTATATCATCTATTTTGTTGATTTTTGGCGTTCTGATTCTGGGATTCAGGATTTTCTTTATCCGCAACGGAGAGTTTCCTAACATTCATATTGGCGGCAGTCAGGCTCTGAAATCAAAAGGGGTGCATTGTGCTACCACACAGGACCGGGAAGCTCAGAAGATAAAGGTGAAGAGTTACACCAACGCCGACATGATGCAGGAAATATCCCAAAAATTATAAACGAAAAATACTGTATAAGCCTGCCTTGTGCGCTATTGTTCAGCAAGACAGAAACCAGACTTTAGACGGGAGGTTAATACAACAATTAAAAACAATTCTTTTGCATGAAACAAGTCCGGAAATGTCAGGGATAAGTTGCATGTAAGCTCAAAAAAACAATTATTTTCACATGAAAAATCTTTCGCTCATTTTAAATGCCATTCTGGCAATTGCTGTCATTGTTCTTTTTGTGAAAGTGTACAGTGGAGATTCGGCTTCCGGTAGTACTAAAAAAGTTGCTTCAAACGATTCAACTTCTGTGGCCGGCATGCCTATTGCGTATATCAATGTCGATTCGCTGCTGTTGAACTATCAGTTTGCCAAGGATGCCAATGAGTCACTTATTAAGAGACAGGAAGATTCACGTCTGAATATCAATACTAAAGCCCGTCAGTTACAGAACGAAATGGCCGAGTTTCAGCGTAAACTCGAAAACAATGCATTCCTGAGTCGCGACCGTGCTGAGCAGGAGCAAAACCGTTTGATGAAACGTCAGCAGGAATTGCAGGAACTCGACGGACAATTGAGTCAGCAGCTTATGCAAACTCAGCAAAAAATGAGCGAAGAGCTGCGCGATACCATTAACTCGTTCCTGAAAGAATTCAACAAAGATGGAAAATATCAGTTGATTCTGAGTAATACATC
>JAGPIU010000140.1 GCA_018054805.1 Paludibacter sp.
ATGTACCTCATTACGCACAACCACTGCTGATTACAAGCTTCCTCACAGCAGCTTCCAATCAGGGACTGGGAGGTAAAAACTCCATTCGTGGCGTGCTTCGCAATCGTGTAGTGGGTGATGGCGTCGCTTTCGGAAACTTTGAGCTACGTTATAAATTCCTGCGTTTCGACTGGCTCAAACAGAGTTTTTATGTAGGTACAAATGTATTCTTCGATTCCGGAATCATTCTCGATCCGATTGATATAGAAGCCAATCTGAGTGCTCCGCTTACCAGCGCGCAAAAACCGAACTCGGACTAAACGATTATGAATCAGGTAAATTTCATTCGGCCATTGGTGCCGGTCTGAAAATTGGCTGGAACGAGAATTTTGTGATTTCGGCCGACTTTGGTAAAGCGTTGAACAAACAGGACGGTAAAACCGGATTTTACATTGGCCTGAATTATCTTTTTTAAATGACACTTATCCTTATTTCTATTCCCGCTTTTGCCATATTGGGTAGCTATTTGGCGCTTATCGGTATTTTTGGCAGAGGCTGGAAAAAAATTCCGTATTTTTTGGCTGAGGAGCTTACATCTTCAGCCAAAACTGTTTCTGTAGTGGTAGCCTGTCGCAACGAAGAAAACAATCTGCCTCACCTGCTGCGTGCTTTATGCTGGCAAAGCATCAGCGATTTTGAACTGATACTTGTCAACGATCACTCCACCGACCGTACTGCCGAAATTATGCAGGATGCCACACTGCATTTCGATAATATCCGTATTATTCAGGCACAAAAACAGGGTAAAAAAGCCGCTTTACGCGAAGCAATACTGGCTGCCAAAGGAAATCTGATTATCACTACCGATGCCGACTGCATTCCGACAGAAAAATGGGTTGAAACGCTACTGGCTTTTCAGGTGAAAAACGATTGTGATCTGATTATTGCTCCGGTACGAATGACTGAAAACGATACTTTCTTCAGCAAGATAGAAAGTCTGGAATTCAGCACGCTGATTGCCTCAGGAGCAGGTGCTGCAGGCAGTGGCATGCCTGTAATGTGCAACGGTGCAAACCTCGCCTTTCGCAAGCAAAGTTGGTTGGATGCATGGCCCTATATAAATTTGGATGAAATGTCGGGCGACGATATTTTTCTACTTTTGAGTATCAAAAAAAGAGGTGGAAAAATTCGTTTTCTAAAATCGGAAAATGCTTTTGTAAGCACAAAATCAGCCGAAAACATGGCAGCATTTTTCAAACAACGACAACGCTGGACTGCAAAATCGAAATCATACAACGACCTGCAAATCATTGTGGTAGCCATAGTTGTTTTACTTGCTTCGCTTATTCAGGTTGTACTTTTTGCGGGGTCTATTTTCATGCCTGAATTATGGCTCACCACAGCAATCTATTTTCTGATAAAATATCTGATTGATGTAAGTTTTTTGCTGACAGCAAATGATCTATTTAAAACAAAAAAACTCCTTTTCAGGAGTTTCATTTTGTCTGTTTTTTATCCGTTTTACATTAGCTTTACAGCTTTGAGCGGACTAATAAAAAGTCCGAAGGCCTGGAAATAATCATTTAGGCAAAACTGTCAGATAATCACCACTAATAGTCACACGATAACGTTTCAGTATTTCGGTAGAAGGACCTGTTTCTGTGTCGGGATCACCAAAACCATATCCCACATTGTATTCTGTGCCGCATTTCTCACATTTTACACGTCCAAGTCCTTCTTCCATAGGATAAACCCGGACTTTCAGATCGGCTTCGTACGGACAAGCCATATCATAAGCATAATAAAGTGAATTTCCAAAATCATCCGTCATTAAGCCTGTACAAAGCAAAATACCACCAAAACCGAGGCGATCAATATCGAGTTTTCGTTCGGTAAAAGTCAGAATCTGACCGGTTGAATTTTTAAAATTCGGATAATCAGTAGTCAAATTAATACGCATTCCGACAGGATAATTCGGAATCGACGACACATAATTCCGTTCGCATGAAACAAAAGCCACATGCAATAAAACAATTATGAGTATGCGGAAGTATTTTACTGAATTAAACACCTGTAAATGCAGAATTTTGAATGTAGAATGTAGAATGTAGAATTTTAAAATTGAATGCATTGTCGCAAATCTCGGAATCAACCCGAAACTCAGAACTCGAAACTCAAAACTTGAAACTCCGAACTTTGAAACACGGAACGCGAAACACGCTCCCCTACCCCAATTCTCCTATTCTCCAGAGTTCTTCGTCGCTGAAGTGCGTATTTTCAAGCGCTGCGATATTGTCCTGCAACTGTTTTACGGAGCTTGTTCCCACGATCACCGAATTAACCTGTGGCTTATGAAAACACCAAGCCAATGCCATTTGAGCAAGCGTCTGACCACGCTGCTGAGCTATGTCGTTCAGTTTTACTAATCGTTCCACCAACTCAGGCGTAATCTGACTTTTCTGCAAAAATCCGTGACTCAGCGCTGCACGCGAATGCTCGGGAATGCCATTCAGATATTTGTCGCTGAGCATGCCCTGCGCCAATGGCGAAAAGCCAATAAAGCCCACGCCCTCTTCGGCTGCCAGAGGTAATACTTCGGTTTCAATTTCGCGCGAAAGAATGCTGTAGCGACCCTGATAAATAAGGCAGGGCGTACCGTTTTCGCGCAAAATCCGATAAGCTTCACGCGCTTTATCTTCGGGATACTTCGAAATGCCCACATAAAGCGCTTTGCCTTGCTTTACCATGTCGGACAAAGCGCCCATGGTTTCTTCGAGTGGCGTATTTTCATCGTAGCGATGCGAGTAGAAAATATCCACATAGTCCAGCTTCATGCGCGAAAGACTCTGATCGAGACTGGCCATCAGATATTTGCGTGAACCACCATCACCATAAGGACCGAGCCACATTTCGTGTCCGGCTTTGGAGCTGATAATCATTTCGTCGCGATAAATACCAAAATTATTTTTCAGCATTTTGCCAAAATTCTTTTCAGCGCTGCCAAATGGTGTTCCGTAATTATTGGCCAGATCGAAATGCGTAATACCTTTATCGAAGGCATATTTCAACATATTCAGCGCTTCGGTGGCATCGTCCACATCGCCGAAGTTATGCCACAATCCGAGCGAAAGTCGGGGCAATTTTAATCCGCTTTTTCCGCAGAAATTATAACCCACAGAGTTGGTATAACGATCGGGCGAAGCGATGTATTTTTCTTTATCTGACATGACAATAGTTTTTTATCGAAATTAAAACTTCACTTCGGGAGCTTTTTCGCTACCTTCTTCAGCTTCAAAATAGTTGCGTTTTTCGAAACCTGTCATCGAAGCAATGATATTAGTTGGGAAACGACGAATTGAAGCGTTAAATTCTTTCGAAAGATCGTTGAATTTAGTGCGTTCGGTTGAGATACGATTCTCGGTACCTTCGAGTTGCGCCTGAAGTTCAATAAAATTCTGATTTGCCTTCAGGTCAGGATAGTTTTCGGTAATCATAAGCAATTTACCGAGCGCTGAACTCAATTCGCCTTGTGCAGCCTGATACTGTTGAAGTTTTTCAGGTGTCATTTTATCAGGATCAATGGTTACCTGCGTAGCTTTGGCGCGGGCAGCAATTACTCCTTCGAGAGTTTCACTTTCGTGAGCTGCATAGCCTTTCACTGTTGCTACAAGGTTTGGAATAAGGTCGGCACGACGTTGATACTGATTTTCAACATTGGCCCACTGACCACTCACTGCTTCATCATTATTCACAAGACCATTATATTTAGAAACACCCCAAAGTGCTGTGATTACAAGTAATCCGACTACGGCAATACTGATAATTGTTTTTCTGTTCATAATTTGTTATTTTATTTGTTTTATTTATGGTTGAATGGTAATTTTGTTAATTGGGTGATTGGTTAATCAGCTGATTGGTTATGAAAACGAAAGTAATAAATGGTAAATAGTAAATGATTAAGTAGTAAATAAAATCACCATCCACTGGTCGATCCGCCACCGCCAAAACTTCCGCCACCAAAGCTTCCGCCACTGAATCCACC
>JAGPIU010000009.1 GCA_018054805.1 Paludibacter sp.
TGATTTTTCGGTACTGAACTTCCGTAAATCCGTTTGAGATAATTGTAAGCGGATATTTTGACGATAAATAATCGAGTGTTTCGATAGCATATGGCATTAAAGCTGTTTTTGTGGGCAGAATTTCAAGGTATTGGTGTCCGATTTCCTCAGCCAGTTCCTGATCGTTTACACCCATGCGTGCTAAAGGATACCGGAAACGTTCGGCCATAAGGAAATCTTTTGTGATTTCTCCTTTGCCATATGCTTCCCAAAGTTCAATATTCTTTTTTGCGTAAATGCTGAAAAATTCTTCAAAGTCACTAAAATATCTGTCGAGTCTGCGATCGGTGAACATGTCGGCAAGTGATAAGCGTGCATTTTCGTGAAAGTCCCAAATAGTGTCGTCTAAATCGATGAAAATAAATTTATACATATTATTTTGTTTATATAAATAACAATGCGTTTTCCGGTCTGAACGGAAAACGCATTGCAATGAGTATTTAAAAAGAAGTTTTGCGTCAGAAAATTAGTCTACTTCAATCACCAGATACTTGCTTACACTCCAGAATGCATCTGTGTCGACAATTAGCAGTACAAAGTTGCCGCTTTCTTTTTCAAGAGTGTACGAAGATTTTGGGTGTGATGTGAGTATTTTTGCTCTGCTCGAGTAGAGCGGAATAGACTTTGTTTTGCGTGCATCGATGCGTACAAAATAGTTTTTGTTGAAATCGCTTTCGAGTACTCTTTTGGGGCGGAAAATGCCGTCCGAAGTCACAATATTCTGCTCTCTGAGTTCTTTGCGTGTGCCAAATACGTACCAGGCTGTGTGAATAGCCTCGTCCTGTTCCTGAATTTTCGATTCCTTAGTCTCTACATTTGTTTTCAGATTTTCAATGTCTTTCCCAAGTACTTCTACAGTGCTTCCCAGTTCGGCTATCAGTGAGTCCTTTTTAGCGAGTTCAGTTTCCAGTAGGGCTATTTTGCTCGATTCTTCTTCGAGGGCTTTGGTGAGTCGCGCCAGAGTACGCTCGAGTTCGGTTGACTTTACGGCACTATTGTTTATACGGCGTTTTAGTTTAGCCAGTTCTTCCTTATTGGTTTTAAGCAGATCGTTAAGGTAGATCAAATCTTCGTTGATTTTGCTTCGTCCCTCTGAATCAAGCTCAGGGTCGCCCGACGAGGTAGAGATGACGCCTTCAGTTTCCTTGATTTTCTCTATGTTTTGTTCAATCTGATTCATGGTCGAAAAATAATCGTCCAATTCCTCCTGCATGGCTTGTTTTGCTCTGAGAAGTGAATCATTTTGAGCCTTCAGCGCTTTGTATTCTTCCGACTGAAAGTTGCAGGCAGTAAAGAATAATGTCAGGGTTAAGATAAGAAAAGCAGGTTTCATTTGTTCTGATTGATTTTAGTTGTAGGCTGTAACTTGCAGTAAAACATTTCTTTGGATAAAAGAGTTCGTTTGTTGAGCGAGTTTCTGTTTATTTTAATTTAGTGAATAAAAAGTAGCTGAATATGAGTGATATATGCTTTGAAATATGCTGCAAATTTAGTGTTATTCTTCTAAACCTGCAACAATAATTACTATTTCTCCTTTTGGAGTATTAGTATTGTAATATTCAGCAAGTTCACTCAATGTTCCTCTTTTTGTTTCTTCGAAAACTTTGGATATTTCGCGTGAAACCGAAGCGCGGCGTTCTCCTCCGAATACTTCGCCGAGTTGACTCAGCGTTTTGGCCAAACGAAATGGAGATTCGTAAAAAATCATTGTTCGGGTTTCTTCAGCCAGTCTGTTGATTTTTGTCTGTCGGCCTTTTTTTTGTGGCAGAAAACCTTCGAAACAGAACCTGTCGTTTGGAAGTCCTGAGCAGACTAATGCAGGTACAAAAGCTGTAGCTCCGGGCAAACATTCTACATCTATTTCGTTTGCAATGCACTCACGAACAACCAGAAAGCCGGGGTCGGAAATGGCCGGTGTTCCTGCATCCGATATCAGTGCTACGCATTGCCCATTCTTAATTCGTTGTATAACAGCTTCGACGGTTTTGTGCTCGTTGAATTTGTGGTGCGAATGCATGGGCGTTTCAATGCCGAAATGTTTCAGCAGAAAACCGCTGGTGCGTGTGTCTTCGGCAAGGATTAAATCGGCTTCCTTCAAAACCCTTATGGCTCTGAAAGTCATGTCCTCGAGATTTCCTATCGGTGTAGGTACTACAAAAAGCTTCATTGGCCTGTCGGTTATTTTTTTTTAGGGTTTTAGTTTTTGATAATCAGTAAATGATAGATGCCTGCTCGCATTAGATGAACTTCCTTTTTGCAATCTGATAAAAATCCTCTACATTATCGTTTTCTTCGTCCCAACTGTATTTCGATTGCAGAAATGAATGTACTTCGTCGAAAGTGGCCAGCTGATTGATATAGTTGAGGGTTTTGTTCATGTCTTCTCCATTTCCGCGAAATAACTCACGCTGGAACCGAAAACGGTCGCCAATGCTGATAGCCGTTTTGATATCGCTGATTTTTTTGTTGGCAATGCTCGCACTCAGTGAATTGTCGTTGTTCTTCGAGTGAGCTTCGTTTCGCGATACGGTTGGTTGGATAATTTTGTCGGCAATGGTGGTTTTGCGTGTTTCCTCGGTGACTGTTTTGATTTCAATTTCTTCGATTTTAGTCGCCTCAGGTGCACTCTCCGATTTCAGTTCGGCCGTAAAAGTCTCGGTTGTTTTTGTTGTTTCCACCAAAGTGTCGGGTTCCTGGGTTTCTACCGTAGTACTTGTGATTTCTTCAATTTCAACTTCAGCTTCGAAAGTCTCAGGTTCCGGCGCTTTTTCTTCCTCTTTTATTGTTATCGGCTGAGGAATGACTACTTCCGGTATATTATTTTTTTCAACAGGTATTTCGGGAGTTGCAATTACTGCTGAATTTGGTTGATTATTGTTTATTACAGTGGTTTCCGGGACCTGTTTTGTGATGATTGAAAGCTTTTTTTCTTCAGAAACTCCTGCGAGTTGTTCGATAAGTAGTTGTATATCTTCTGTTTTTCGTTTGGCGATATGTACAATGGCAGCGGGATATTCTTCCATCTCCATAAAGCTTTCGGTAATCATGCTGAGTTCTTCAATGTTCTTGTGAAGCAGTGTGACAATGAGTTTTCTGTTCATATCTTTTTTTCTAAAACAATTTCATTACTTGTAAATTTATTTATTTTTGTGCTTGGAATGTCATTCCGGCTGTAAAGTTACAATTTTAAGAAGAAACAGTAAAGAAATAAGTACTTAATTACAATTAAATAGCATGATTTATTCAGAAAGAAATCATCCGATACAACAGAAGCGGGGGAGTATAGAAGTGATTTGTGGTTCAATGTTTTCGGGAAAAACTGAAGAGCTTATCAGAAGGTTGAAGCGGGCGAAGTTTGCCAAACAACGTGTGGAGATTTTTAAGCCCAAAATTGATACCCGATATTCTGAAGATGAGGTGGTTTCGCACGATCGTACTTCCATACGTTCAACTCCGGTAGAATCGTCGGGGAGTATCATGCTTATGTCGGGTGAAGTGGATGTGATTGGTATTGATGAAGCTCAGTTTTTCGATGATGGATTGGTGGATGTGTGTACACAGCTTGCCAATCAGGGTATTCGTGTGATTATTGCCGGTTTGGATATGGATTTTCGTGGTGTGCCTTTTGGACCGATGCCAGCGCTTTGTGCTGTGGCCGAGGATGTGTATAAGGTTCATGCCATTTGTGTGCGTTGCGGAGCATTGGCTTATGTGTCGCATCGTTTAGTGGAAAGCGATAAACGGGTTCTGTTGGGCGAAATGGCCGAGTATGAGCCCATTTGCCGCGACTGTTTCAATAAAACAAAGGAAGAAAAGTTGCAGACGGAATAAACACGAATCTGCTTTTGAAATGTAAAACTGTTACCGTAAAATTGCATTATTATGAATAGTACACGTCCTTATACTTTCGACAGAGTTGTCCGTATCCTTATCGGGCTGACAGTGATTTTGCTGCTTTTTTTGCTCACACGGCGTTTGAGTGCAGTTTTATTTCCTTTTTTGCTGGCATGGTTGCTGGCTTATATGTTGCACCCGATTGTGAGTTTTTTTCAGCATAAAATAAAGCTGCGAAGCAGAATCTTGTCGGTGCTGGTTACCTTAATTTTGATTGGAGGCGTGTTGACGGGACTAATTATGCTTATCTCTCCAATGATAAGTAAGGAAGTGTTGCGAATGTCGGAACTTATTTCGTTATATGTGCAGGGCGTCAATGTGGATACGATATTGCCCGTTGCATGGCAAAATGAGATTCGCGACTATCTTTCGCAGTTTAATGTGCAATCCTTGTTCTCTGATCCTGCTCTTCGATCGGTTATCGAAAAAGTAGCTCCTCAGCTTTGGAATATTGTGGACAATTCAATTAGTCTGTTGCTCGGACTGACGGTAATTTTGCTGATATTTCTTTACACTATTTTTATACTGCTCGATTACGAAAAGGTTACACAGGGTTGGTACAGCATAATTCCGAATAAATTCCGGCCACTTATTGTGGGAATCATGGATGATATTGAAGATGGAATGAACCGTTATTTTCGTGGTCAGGCTTTGGTGGCTTTGCTCGTAGGTATTTTGTTTAGTATCGGATTTGTAATTACAGGCCTGCCAATGGCCATTTTATTCGGGCTTTTTGTGGGCTTGCTTAATCTGGTTCCTTACTTGCAGACTGTTGCGCTAGTGCCCGGTGTTTTTCTGGTACTAATGAAGTCGATAGAGTCGGGTAGTAGTTTTGGAACTGAGTTGATATGGATGCTGGTTGTTTTTGCAGTGGTGCAGACTATTCAGGATATGGTGCTTGTGCCGAAAATTATGGGTAAGGTAACAGGGCTGAAACCTGCCGTGATTCTATTGTCGCTTTCGGTATGGGGTTCGCTTATGGGAATGGTGGGGCTGATCATTGCTCTACCGCTCACTACGCTTATAATATCGTATTATAAACGCTTTGTGTTGAACGAAGAAGGTCTTCCGGTAGAACAACAGGCAACGGCTAGCGATACGGTTGTGGGCGAAGCCGAAACGGATGTATAATAAATCAGATTAAACTCGTCTCTGTTTTATACCGAAATTCTTACAAGTTCAATACGATTGTTGGTCACTTTAATGCATTTAATGCTGAAGTGATCGATGCGGATAATCTCATTCAGCTTTGGAAAATGCTGGTGATGATGAAGGATGAATCCTGCAATGGTTTCGTAGTCGTCTGATTCGGGAATGTCGAGATTGAATTTTTGATTGGCAGCTTTCACCTCCAATCGCCCTGAGAAAAGATATTCATTTTCGGCTGTTTGTTCCGCAGTATAATCGCGCACATCGTGCTCATCCTCAATTTCTCCGAATATTTCCTCAATAATATCTTCGAGGGTTACAATTCCGGCGGTACCACCAAACTCGTCAACTACCACAGCAATACTTTTTTTCTGAAGCATAAAGAGTTTCATGAGTTTTTGAGCGGCCATGTTTTCGGGCACAATCGGTATCTGATTGATATATTTGCGCCAATCTTTCTGATGCTCAAACATCTCGGATGTATGAATATATCCGATAATATTGTCGATGTCGTTTTTGTAGATAGGAATTTTCGACAATCCTGTTTCAATAAAAGTTTGTTTCAGAACTTCCACATCGGTATTGTATTCCAATGCAATAATTTCAGTACGGGGCAACGAACAGTCGCGAAGTCGCACTTTCGAGAAATCGAGTGCATTCTGAAATATTTTTACCTCGTTTTCAAATTCCTTTTCGCTTTCTTTGTTTTCGAAGCTCTCCTGTATCAGGTAGTTTAAATCGATACGCGAAAATACGTTTTCCTGAGCAGAGGAGCTGAATCCAATACCGGACAGTTTCATGAGTTTTACCGAAATCCACGTGCTGAAGCTGGAAATAGGGTAGAGGATAATGTAGAAGAACATCAAAAGCCATGAAAATAGCTTCAACCAAAGATTAGGGTTGACTCTGAAAATGGTTTTCGGAATAAATTCTCCCGTAAAAAGTACTATAATGGTTGCCAGTATAGTCTGAACAAGCGTTATGAGAAACTGACTCCCCAGGGCTGAAAGCCAGGGTGTAAGCAATTCGGCCATCATAAGTCCGTAGATTACCAGGCAAACATTATTTCCAACCAGCATAGTGGAAATATATTGCTGAGGATTTCGGTAAAATACTGAAAGTATTGAGGAGGATAGGCTTCGTTGCTTTTTGTCGAGTTCGAAACGAAGTTTGTTTGACGACACAAATGCAATCTCCATACCGGAAAAGAAGGCGGAGAATACCAGTGTCCAAAGTATTAAGGGGATGTTTTCCAAAACTTTTTATGAAATAATTAATTTCTGAGT
Organism: Paludibacter sp.; assembly: GCA_018054805.1. The sequence goes on from JAGPIU010000009.1 coordinate 6,369, forward strand.
GCAAATATACAATTTCCATGCGGATATTGTTTCTGTTCAGTACCGAAAGCATTATTTTTTTTTATTAAAATGAATTGCCTTGTGCCTAAATGTTAGCTTTACGTTGTTTTATTGCGGAATAACTCTGAACTTTTGGTCGAAATGTTTGTAGTTTGTCGTATGTGGCCTTGGTGTGTTTAAATGCAAGATAATTAGCTCTATATGTATTTCTGGCATGAGTTTGCTGTTTGTAAGTGGAAGTGTGATGAAAACTTTTTTTCAATAAATTCAATGAGCTAAATATTCAGATTATCAGTATGTAATGTGGTTTTGGAAGTGCCGCTGCCTCTGAAAAATGAGTTGATGGCTTTGAATTTTCGAAAATAGTCCGTATCTTTGCAACCGCTTTTCGAAAAAAGATTCAGTAGCTCAGCTGGTAGAGCACATCCCTTTTAAGGATGGGGTCCTGGGTTCGAACCCCAGCTGAATCACTTAAATCGAAAGCGGCATACAAAGTTGTTGATTCAGTAGCTCAGCTGGTAGAGCACATCCCTTTTAAGGATGGGGTCCTGGGTTCGAACCCCAGCTGAATCACGAAAAAGAGGATATTTCATGCGAAATATCCTCTTTTGTTTTGTGTCCGTGACTCCTTATTTCAGGCGTAGCCCAACAGTGAGATTTACCATGCCTCCATTGCTGATAAGATATTCCAATTGTTCAGAGCCCGATTGATCGTTGTTTTTGAAAGTATAACGAATGTCGGTAGTGATAAAGCCCAGAATGTTACCGCCAATACCTGCTTCCCACCGCCATGTGCCGTCGGTTGTTCCGGAAATTTCTTTGGTATAGGTAGGGCCTGTACTCAGGTGGCAACTGATAAGTCCGAGGTCGAGTAATTTATAACCAATCATGAGTGGAGCCTTGAAGAAATTGATGGCGCTGGAGTTGCTGCTGTCGGGCTCTCGCATTTTGTAAGTGGCAAAATAAGCTTCGGGCTGAAAATATAGTTTCCTGCCAAATTGCAAAAATCCCCCAATTTGATAGTTGGTTTCGAGTTGACTGCTGATCTGATCTAAATTGCGGGTCGATGTACTTAGGTCGAGGCCTATTTTCGGACCATACCAAACGTTTTTTTCGCTCTTTTGAGCCAGCATGCTGTTCGATATAATGAGGGTTGAAATTATGATCAGTATTATTGTTTTGGTTTTCATGTGTTTGTTTTTTTTGTTTATAACATAGATGTTTCAGAATACTCAATTTTGTAAACCATTACACTGTTGCCGCCTCCTCCTGATTTTCCCTGCGAAGTCACAATGAGTGTTTTTCCGTCGCTGCTAATGTCCATCCCAACAGGATAGCTGTCGGCCGGGCACTGAGCTACTACTTTCATATCGCTGGTGCGCACTACCGATATTGTGCTCTTGTTGTTTGCAGCAGCGAAAATGTACTTGCCTGAAGGGTCGGCTACAATGGTCCGGGCGCCTTCGCCTACAAATACGCTTTGCCATTTCGAATAGATCTTATTCCTTTTTCCGTGTTCGTTGAATAGCAGAAGATCTTTCAGATTGGCTTTTTGTACATATCCGGTTTTGTTGATACTCAGGTACAAATTGCCTTTGCTGATAATCAAATGTCGCATGTTGTTCCTCATTCCAAAAATCGAGCCAATGTGTTTTTGAGTCTCTACATCGACTACAGCCACACTGTTACTTCCCATTTTGCCTACAAGTACATATTTGTTGTCGGGCGTAAAAACTGTCCCGCGCAGGCAATTGCCGCAATTATTGTCACGATCGATGGTGTCGTTCTCAGCAAAACTGAGCGATAGTCTGCGGTCGATAGCTATGTTTTTCAGGTATTTGAAATCGGCCGGGTTGTCCGATTGAATATCGATAAGTGCTATGGTGTTGTCGCCCCAATGCGTTACAGCAATGGTGCGGTTGTCGGGCGAACATGAAATCATTTTGGGGAGTGGAGCAGTGGGCATTACCCGTACAATGGTGTCGGCTTCGGTGTCGATAATGCAAACAGCCGATGGGTCGATTGCATTGAGATCGTAAGTGCGTCGGTAGTAAGTCACCCAAAGATATTTCCCGTTGTGCGAAAAACAGCTTTCCACTGGTTTGCCGCTGAAATAATTCAGATTTTTATCTTTTGTGCGATATTTATAATCGAAATAATCGGTTTCGCTGAACAGGTATTGGTTTGATGCATTAAATACGTGAGGAATGGATTTTATTAGTTTAAAGTCGGACAGGCGATATACTGAGGTTCGGCAGCCCTCAAGTGAATGCACGTAAAATTTGTCGCTCTGGTCGAGAATGTTGACTGACTTTGGAGAGTTGATGGTAGTGTCGAATTTATCGTTTGTATGCGTAGCTTTCTGATTGTATTGCTGAAAACGTTGTACCAGTTTTAGTCTTATTTCGGCATTTGCCGGGGTGGAAGCGGTGTTTATTTCAATACGTTGTACCTGAGCAGTTGTAAGTAGGTTGATGCTAAATAGCAGACTACTTAGCAAAAGGATTTTTATTTTCATTTGTATGAATCAATATGGTTTATTATTTTACAAAGGTAAAAATAATTCTCAATTTACATGATGTAAACAGATTGTTTACAGATGTTTAATGTTTTTAATAATGGAAAAAAGTAACTCCGGAAATTCAATCTGATTTCCGGAGTTGTTTGTGTATAAAAAAAAGTGTGTATTAAATAGAAGTTTCCTTGTTGCTGTCGGTTTTCCTGTCGATAAATGATGTGATTATTCGGGAGTTCGTGATCAGGATATAGCCCAGGATGGTTTTTACAAAGTAGAAGATGATCCAACCGGCCGACTGTTGTTCATTCATGATGTTTTTAAACTGAAAGAAGGTAAATATCTGCTTGCAAAGTTCGGGAAGACTGTCAATGATAAGCATGGCACCGCATACGATGATGACTATGTTTAAAATGTGGTTTAGTTGAAAACCTAAATCGACTTTGTCTTCGGGAAATCCTTCTTCTAAATGCAGCACTTTTATCAACCATGCTGTTTTGAATACAAACAGCCAAAGAATGAAAAAATATATAGCTAATGTGGCAAGGACAGTCACAGATGTGAGCAGGGCTAAATTCGTTATTTCTGTTCCGTATACCTGCATCGACGATAGTGTGGTTATGGAATGTAGAATAATGTTTATACCTTTTAAGACCAGACTAATTCCGATAATTTTCAATACGATTAGCCAAAATGTTCTGATGTTCATGTTTGTATAGATCTTTAGGGTTTGTATGGCACAATAGTACGAAATTATTTCACAGTTAACGGTATTTTAGTATTCGTGCCTCTTTTATCTGGATGTAATTGTATGATTACAATCAGGGTTGTCCGGTTAAAATTTCGAAAAAGAAGGAATTTGAGATATCTTACTCTGTTCGGGCTGACAATCATTATAAATTATTGTCATTCAGATCGGCTAGGCGGAGAAGAATGCAATTTGTTTGCCGGAAGGCGCTGAATTACAATAAAATGTGAGTTGTGGTAGGTCTATAAAAAACTCCGGAGCTTAATGTGAATTAAACTCCGGAGTTAGTTTTTTTGCAAGCGGGCAAATTGACTTATTTATTCAACAATGCTTTTACTTTTTCTGAAATAAGTCTTCCTTCGGTTTTACCGGCAAGCTGTTTGGTGGCTACGCCCATTACTTTGCCCATGTCCTGTGGTCCATTGGCACCAACCTGAGCAATAATAGCGGCTATTGTAGCTTCGAGTTCAGCATCGCTCATTTGAGCGGGTAGGTAGCGTTCGATTACAGCAGCTTCGGCCATTTCGTTTTCTGCCAGCTCAGGACGGTTTTGCTCTTTGTATATTTGAGCCGATTCTTTGCGCTGTTTCTGCATTTTTTGCAGTATTTTAATGGCAGCTTCGTCACTCAGGTTACCATCACTACCTTTGGCAGTTTTGGCTTCGATAAATTCTTTTTTTATTCCGCGCAATGCTTCCAGCGTCACTTTTTCGCGTGCAAGCATGGCTGTTTTTATATCGGCGCTAATCTGATCGAATAGTTCATTCATAATGCTTCGTGTTTTAAAGATTACTTTTTAAATTTACGCATCCACGCAGGGATGTTTTCCAGTTTTTTCAGTTCGTTGTCGTCTTCCAGATCGTCGAGCGAAATTACCGGCAGGTCATCTTCCTCATCGAGAGGTAGTTGTGGTTCCATTACTTCCGGCTGTTTTTTGCCGTAATATTGGTTCATGGCTTTTTTTATCTCGTCTTCTTCCTCATGCTTTTCTTCGGTCTCAACTTTTTCAGGAGCAAGGTTTTGCATGGCCGATGCTACATCCTGAATGACATTGTTTTTGGGTTGAGGAGCAGGAGTGTTTTTTGCATTGTTTTTGATTGCAGAAGTTGGCATTCCGGGAATGTCGCTTACATCGTACCCTGTGGCTATGATGGTGATTTTCACGCTGTCGCCAAGGCTGTCGTCGAAGGTTGCACCCCAAATTACCTGCACGTTGTCGCCCACTTTGTTCATGAAATCGTGAATTTGCTGTACCTCTTCCATTTTTATCTGGTTGGTGGTAGAGCAATACAGACTCAGCAATACTTTGCTGGCGCCGCTTACATCGTTGGTGTTGAGCAATGGCGAGTTGAGCGCGTCGTCGATGGCTTTGGTGATACGTTTGTCGCCCGAAGCAAATCCGGTGTTCATAATGGCTACATTTCCGTCCTTCATAATGCTGTATACATCAGCGAAGTCGGTGTTGATATAGCCGGGAACTGTAATGATTTCGGCGATTCCTTTGGCCGCATTGGTAAGCACATCGTCGGCTTTGGCAAATGCGTTCGCAAGTTCAAGATCGGGATAAATTTCTTTGAGTTTTTCGTTGTTTATGACCAAAATGGCGTCGACATGTTCGCTGAGAGCAGCTACACCTTCGAGCGCCTGTTTGATTTTCAGTTTTCCCTCGAAAGCAAATGGAATAGTCACAATGCCCACAGTAAGTATGCCCAGGTCGTGTGCAGCTTTGGCTACCACGGGCGAAGCACCTGTGCCCGTACCGCCACCCATTCCGGCAGTGATGAACACCATTTTTGTATTGTCCTGAAGAATAGCCTGAATTTTTTCAATGGATTCTTCGGCAGCTTCACGTGCTACTGAAGGATTTCCACCCGCACCAAGCCCGGCAGTGGTGTCGATTCCTAACTGTATTTTTGTGGGTACAGGCGATTTTATAAGTGCCTGATTGTCGGTATTGCAGACAACAAACGACACATCGGTAATTCCCTGGCGATACATATGGTTCACGGCGTTTCCGCCACCGCCTCCCACACCAATTACTTTAATGATAGAGGTGTCGACCAGCGGAAGTTCGAGTGGCAAACTGTCTTCTAAATATCCCATATTGATTTATATCTTGATTTAAATTTGATTAAAAAATAATGTATTCGAAAGCTTCAATTCATGTCGTTGTTGTCGCTAAAAAAATCTAAAAGACCTTTTGTAATTCTTTCTTTGATTCCCTTTTTGGGGATTTTGGGTTCTTTTATTTTCTTTTTCTTTTCTTCTTCCTTGGGGTGAAGTTTCCGATACTCGTCGTTAAGCAGAATTGTTCCTGCAAGTTGCGCGAGGATAGGGTCGAGAAAAATCGGGTTGCTGGTGTCAGTAAGCCAATCGGTATGATGACCTTCGCGGGCATAAGTACCGGTTCGCTCATTGATATACTCAATAATATTTTTCATGCGTGTACCACCACCGGTGATAATAATGCCACCTTCAAGTTTTTCCGGGTAATTTTTGATGGCACTGAACAATGGCTGTGTTATTTCATCGAGTCGGGCTTCGATAATGGTCGCTAAAAACTCGGTGGAAATTTTCACAGGTTTTGTATCGGGTATTACCGATGGTATTTGTATAAACACAGGGTTGTCGACCATACTTACGAGTGCCGATCCGCGGAGGCATTTAATTTTTTCGGCATGCTCTTCAGATATGCCCAGTTCCATAATGTCGCGGGTTATGCTTTTGCCTCCCAGTGGCGATACAATTAGTTTTCGCAAAGAACCTTCGCGATAAATGCCCAAAGTGGTTGTAGAAGCTCCAAAGTTTATCAAAGCGCAGCCCGATTCGCGTTCTTCTTCTTCGAGTACAGCTGTCGAAAGTGCTTCGATGGCTGTGACTGTGTGCTCTACTTTGAGACCGGTGCGGTCGAAACAGCGTTCGATGCCATTCTCAATCAGAGCGCTTCCGTAAATAACCGTATATTTTCCACTAATCTGCGTTCCTTTCTGGCCCACAGGATCATCATGCTTTTCGCCATCGAGTTCGTACGAAACAGGAATTACATCGTACACAGCTATATTTTCGCCTTTTACTTTGCTTCCGGCTTCTTCGTGCATTTCGCCAAGTAATTGTTCCGATACAATTTTGCTGGCATCTACAAAGCGGTTTACGGTTACGGCATGACTTTTCATGCTTCGTCCGTTTACCGAGACAGCTATCTGCTCAATATCCTCCACTATTCTGGCACTGTTCTGAGCGAGTTTTACTACTTCGTTTACCTTGAATGCGGCTCCCGAAACCTGCTCTACAATTCCGTGTTTTACATCGTCTGCGGCTTTTGATTCTACAGCCAGAATTTTCAGCGCACCATCATTTTGCACCTCTGCTATCATGGCTGAGATTCGTGAACTTCCTAAATCAATTGCTACATATTTATTCATTCTTATAATGCTTTTACAACAGTAGTGTCGTTTTGTTGTTCTATCTGTTTCACGATATGTGGTT
>JAGPIU010000141.1 GCA_018054805.1 Paludibacter sp.
AACTCAATAAATCTTTTATTTTCAATAAAATTAAACACTTATGATTTCACCAATTTATCTAATTATCATTCTGGCGGTGGTTATTTTTGTAACCATTTCGGCACTTGTGTCGCGCTACAAACGTTGTCCATCTGACAAAATTCTTGTCGTTTACGGAAAAACCGGAGGAACTTCGGCTAAATGTATTCACGGAGGAGGTGCATTTATTTGGCCTGTGATTCAGGATTATGCCTATCTCGATCTGAAACCGCTTTCCATTGAAGCAAATCTGACAAACGCCTTAAGTCGTCAGAACATTCGCGTGGATGTGCCTTGTAGGTTTACAATTGCTATTTCTACCGAACATGAAAACATGAACACGGCTGCTGAACGTTTGCTCGGATTAAATTCAGAAAATATTCAGGATTTGGCAAAAGATATTCTTTTTGGTCAGTTGCGTCTGGTGATTGCCACTATGACTATTGAAGAAATCAACTCCGACCGTGATAAATTCCTGGACAACATTTCGAAAAATGTGGACAGTGAATTGAAAAAAATCGGTTTAAAACTGATCAACGTAAACGTAACCGACATTAAAGATGAATCGGGTTATATTGAGGCTTTGGGTAAGGAAGCGGCTGCAAAAGCTATCAACGAAGCAAAAATCAGTGTGGCTGAGCAGGAAAAAATCGGAGAAACCGGTAAAGCAATGGCCGACAGAGAAAAAGATACTCAAATTGCTGAAACTCACCGTGACCGCGATGTAAAAATTGCTATTACTCAGAAAGACCGTGAAGTAAGCATTGCTTCGGCTATGAAAGATGAATCGATTGGTAAAGCTGAAGCTGAACGAGATACGCGTATCAAAACTTCGGAAGCTAATGCATTGGCTATCAAAGGGGAGAATGAGGCTAAAATTGCAATTGCACAATCGGATGCACTTCGTAGAGAAAAAGAAGCTGAAGCTCTGAAAATTGCGATAGCTTCTGAAAAAGTACAACAGGCCAAAGCACTCGAGGAATCGTATCATGCTGAGCAAGCTGCCGAAAATGCACGTGCCGACCGTGAGCGCTCTACACAAAATGCCAATATTGTGGTTCCTGCCGAAATAGCAAAACAACGTGCAATTATTGAGGCTCAGGCCATTGCAGAACAAACGCGTGAACAGGCCAAAGGGGAAGCCGATGCTATTTATGCAAAAATGGAGGCTGAAGCCAAAGGTTTGTACGAAATACTTACCAAGCAAGCAGAAGGTTACAAAGAAGTGGTGGGTGCAGCTGGTGGCGATCCGACCAAAGCTTTCCAGTTATTGCTTATCGAAAAGCTGCCTGAGTTAGTGAAAACACAGGTTGAAGCTGTGAAAAACATTAAAATTGACAAAATTACTGTATGGGATTCGGGCAATGGTTCGAGCGATAACGGAAACAGCACAACTGCCAATTTTGTGTCGGGAATGATGAAAACTGTACCTCCTTTGAACGATTTGTTCAATATGGCCGGACTAAACCTGCCTACTTATCTGAAAGGTCCTAAAGAAGAAACTTCTAAAACTGAGGTTGAAACAGTGGAAAATGAAAAGTAATTGATTGTTGTTCATAATGAAAAAGCCCGGATGTTGCATTTGCAGCATTCGGGCTTTGTTTTTGTGATTTTTGGTAAGTATCAGAATTATTTCTTTTTTGGATTAGTTTTGTTGTATAAAAAGCGCTTAATTTTCTGAGAAGCAGTTTTTTCAAAAGGTTCGTCCATAATATCCACGCGATTTATTTGCGAAGCCCTGTTGAGTTTGGCATTTAATTCTTTGGTGAAATGCTGTTTCCACTCTGTATATTTTTCCTTTTTCTCGTCGATCACAGCTTTCAGATGCGCGATATTTTTTTCTATAGCTTCAATGTCGAGAATCACTTTAGCCACCAGATAGCCATCTTCTTCAATTACTAGCGACTCCACCACATATTGAGTATTATTAATTACCGATTCAATATCTTCAGGGTAAATATTTTCTCCACTGGCACTTATAATGGTATTCTTCATTCTTCCTTTAATGAAAAGTCGTTGTTTAGCATCGAATTTTCCGAGATCACCTGTGCGAAACCAACCATCCTGTGTAAGTACCTCTTCGGTGGCTTCGGGATTTTTGTAATAACCCACCATTACATTCGGACCTTTCGCCCAGATCTCTCCTACTCCTTTTTTGTTGGGTTCGTTTAGTTTCAGTTCAACACCTTCCATGGCATAACCTGTGGATTGAAGTTTTGTTTGATGCGGAGCAGCTCCGGCCAACAAAGGCGCAGTTTCGGTAAGTCCGTAACCAATGGCATAAGGGAATTTTGCTTCTTTCAGGAATCGTTCGACACGCGAATCGAGTTTTGCACCACCAATGCCGAAAAATTTCAATCGGCCACCAAAAGTCTGATAAAGTTTTTTTCCGGCAATTCGATGTATTAGTATTCTGAACACCGGTGATTTATAAATCATTCTGGAAAATTTTGTTTTTACAAATTTAGCCTGAATCTGATTTTTATAAAGCTTTTCCATAATGAGCGGCACCGACAACATCATTGTAGGTCGGATTTTTGCCATTGCCGGTAACAGTGAAGCTGCAGTAGGCGGTTTTTCCAGGTAATATATTGATGCTCCGTACATTATCGGATACAACATTCCAATTGAATTTTCGTAAGTATGCGAAAGTGGTAAAAACGACAGGAAAACATCGTGTTCGTTTATCGGAAAAATTGTATATGACTGCATGGCCACAAAAGTGATGTTTTTTTGTGTCAACACCACTCCTTTCGAACGGCCTGTAGTACCTGATGTGTAAATTATAGCCGCAATATCCTCTTCATTTACAGCAATCTCAGCAATTTTTTCAGGTTTTGGAGTTGTTATTTCTCCTGAGATAACCGTTAAATCCTCAAGTTTAATCTTTGCCTTTAAATGTGGAAGTTCTAGTCCATCTGTTTTGGGTTTCAGGCGTTCACTTACAAAAAGAGCTTTTGCTTCCGAATGAATCAACACATTTTCTACTTCCTCGCGCGTAAAATCGGGTAGAATTGGTACAATGACAAGCCCGCGAGCCACCACAGCAAAATATGCAATTACCCAGTTTGGCATATTCTGACTATACAATGCAACCTTGTCGCCTTTTTCCAGTCCGAAACTATACAGTAAACCAGCCATTTCGTCGATGGCCTTTCCTAAATCTGAGTATTTCAGCAATCCATTTCCTTCGACGAAGGCGACAGCTGTATTTTCGGCAAAATGTGCTACTGAATAGTCAATTAGTGATTTGAGCGTCAGTGGTTGTGGGGTAATTTTTTTGTACATATATCTGTTGAAATTATAGTCATTTTACAATTTGAATACAAATATACAAATTATTCATTATTACCTGCACATTTCAAGCAGGAATGTGCAGGTAAATTATGCTACTCTAACTTACATTTTGATAATCAGCAAGATAATGCGTAAATAAAAATACCGAAAAGCATTTTTTCAAAAACACTTTTCGGTAAAATAATTTCTGTGGAATAAAATTAGATTTCAGTACCTTCGTAGTAATTTATAAATGCCTTATTTACAAGACGATTACCACCAGGAGTTGGATAGTTTCCTGTGAAATACCAATCGCCTTTGTGATTCGGGCAAGCTTCATGTAATCCTTCTATGGTTTGATAAACCAGTTCCACCGGGCAATCAACTTCAGCAGGAGTTAGCATTCGGGCAATTTCAGCAGAAATTTCATTCTGAGTGAAAGGCTCGTAAATATCATTCACATGATTTACTATCTGTTCTTTGGAAAAATATTCCTGAAGTTTACATTTGCGGTACACATCATCAATGATATTCTGACGACCGCTTGACTTCAAGAGGCTAATGGCCGCCCTGAAAGCACAAAACTCACCCATTCGCGCCATATCAATACCATAGTAATCTGGATAACGTACTTGCGGTGA
>JAGPIU010000142.1 GCA_018054805.1 Paludibacter sp.
CGTACAACTTGAGTTCCAGATTCCTTCGCGCGGAATTATCGGACTTCGCAACAATGTACTTACATCGTCGGCCGGCGAAGCAATTATGTCGCACCGTTTCCTCGAATATCAACCTTATAAAGGAGATATCGAAAAACGTTCAAACGGCTCGATCATTTCAATGGAAGCTGGAACCGCTTTTGCATATGCTATTGATAAACTACAGGATCGTGGGCGCTTTTTTGTGTTCCCACAGGAAGAAGTTTATTCGGGTCAGGTAGTTGGCGAAAGCGCAAAAGAAGGCGATATGGTTGTAAACGTAACCAAATCGAAAAAACTTACCAACATGCGTGCATCAGGTGCCGACGATAAAACCAGACTTATTCCGCCTATTGTGTTCAGTCTCGAAGAGGCGCTCGAATACATCAAGGAAGACGAATATGTGGAAATTACGCCACAAAACATTCGTCTGCGTAAGATTTATCTCGACGAAAACGAAAGAAAACGTATGACGAAAAAATAATTTGCTACAAACGTACTATTATTTGTACTTTTTTGTATTTTTGCGCTGTCATTCAAACGGATACAGGAATTTATTTCCGTATCCGTTTTTTGAACAATAAAATTGAAGAGTTCAGACATTTACAAACGACCTTCCGTTATAAAAATGAAAAGAGTTTCCCTAATAATCATCCTCATAGTTTTCAGTGCAGGCACTACACTTTTTGCCCAACTGGGTATCAGAGCCGGCATAAATCTGGCTAACGAAATAAAATCGTTCAGCAACGAAGATATCTCGGCAGGCTTGAGCACCGAAAACCTCACTGGTTATCATATTGGGCTGGTATATCAAACCATGCCTCAAAAATCAGGTCTGGGTGGAGACATGGGCATTTTGCTTTCGCAAAAAGGATATACCTACAATGATAGCCTGAGTATTGCAAATGCAGTTTTGCAGGGTTACAAAGAAATAAACTACCTCGAAGTTCCTTTTAATCTACGTTACCGACTGAAGCTGGCTTTCCTGGGAATATATGGCTACGGGGGACTTTATACGGGATATGCCCTGAACGGAAAAAAAGTAGACGAAACACAAAATTCAACCGAAGAAATTGGCTTCCAGAATTTTATGAACCGATTGGATTTTGGCTATAACCTTGGTGTGGGTGTTGAGTTTTTCAGGAAAATTCAGCTTGGAGCTACCTGGAGTCAGGGTTTGAAAAAAATTGAAAGCACAAACAGTGGCACTACCGAGCCCGAAGGCATTAACCGCGTATTCTCGTTAAACCTGACATATTTATTCTGAAAGGAAACAAAGTAATAAAACAAAAAAAGTGAATCCGGCATTACGTGGATTCACTTTTTTTTATTTTGAAAAATCTGTATTAAGAAGTCGCCTCATTCAACGAACAAAACAAATTATCATTCTTGGTCAGACTCACCGGATTCAGCATTCCGGCTATGAAAGCGGCTTGTTTTCTTGTTTATAATCAGCGTGGAAGGAATGCTGCGCAACATGGCAGCATCGTTTTCCGACAGATCGTTCCAGGTCTGATAACTCAGCAACAGGAAGCTGAATTTCGAAATTACCGAAGCATTATTCTTCGAACTCTTTATAATTTTCACCGAATTAGGGAACATCTTGCGCAACTCATCAGTTGCTTCGCGTACTTTTGCACTTCGTTGAAGCACCTGATTTACATCCATTATAAATATACTCACCGATTTATTGTTGCGCATAAGTCTGCGGGCATAACGCAGCAGAAAATCGTCGGATTCATTCTGAAGCAAAATCATAGTGGTGGAAATACCTGCAAAACCACGATTTACAAACACACCCACACTACAACGACTATTTTCTATAAAATAGCGTGTTTTGTCCTTAATGAGCGATCCCGGATAAAAAATGGATTGTGTACGGCTTACCCTGTTCAGAAGTCTGTTGAGCCATTTTATCTTCGAAAGAAAAGTGGTTTCCTTGAAAAATGGGATACCCGACAAAGCCACACCTGCACCCACAAGTAAGAAATCGTAATTATTGTAATTGACAGTTCGTACAATACTACCTTCAATATTATCGGTAATTTTATATTCGGTTTCGATGGGGATATTCAGTTTTGCAGCCTCTTCATTGACTAATTTAAAACCCTCGTGCGAATACTGGTCGCCATGAAAAGGATTGATATCAGTGCCCGGTGTAAGATGCAACACATTCACAGCCAGGCTATTTTTCGTACCATCGAGCACTGTTTTGGCCACATTGAGCAATGGTTTACCATTTTCGGGATTTCCCATGGCAATAAGCGCTTTGAAAATTCCCAGCGACTGATGACGTTCATACTCTTCGCGAATACGCTTTTCAGGAAACAGAAAGTTTATCAACGAAAGAATTGGCGTAGTCATAAAAGTGGTAACCAGTGCCATTATTACCAGCATGACAAATATTGGCGGAGGCAGAATACCCATTTCGTAGCCGATATTCAACACAATGAGTTCCATCAGTCCGCGTGTATTCATCAGAATACCAATCGACAAACTATCTTTCCATGTTTCGCCCAGCACTTTAGCCGAGAAAGCACTACCAATAAATTTGCCAACCACAGCCACTACAATAAAGATAAATGCAATCCACCACAAATAAGGCGTATTCAGCAATCCGATTTCGGTACGCAAACCTGTGTAAACAAAGAACAAAGGAAGCAAAAGCGTAAGCGACACATCTTCTACCTTATCCACAATCAGTTTACGGAACGAAGGAAGCGGCGGCATAATTACTCCGGCCAGAAAAGCCCCGAAGAGCGCGTGAATACCTATCAGTTGGGTAATGTAAGCAGAAATAATCAGCACAAGCAGAAAAAATGCGAACACACTTTTGTTTACTACTTCGCTGTTTTTGTAAATCTCACCAATGCGTTTGAGGAATGGCTTCACCAGAAACATCATAACCAGAATATAAGCCACAGCCAAACCAATATTAAACAAAGAACTGTAGAGGCTTCCGGTTTTAGAAATGGCAATAACGGCTGCAAGCACACACCATGCAGTCACATCGTTGAAGGCCGCACTGGCAATTGAAATAGTACCCAGGTGCGATTTTGTAAGTCCTTTTTCCTGCACAATACGCGCCAACACCGGAAACGCAGTTATACTCATCGAGATTCCTATAAAAAGGGCAAACGAGATAAAGTCGGTCTGGCCAGCGGCAAATTCTTCATATAAATAATAAGCCAGCCACATTCCCATAAAATACGGAATCACAATACTTGCCTGACTTATGACAAAGGTGGTTCCCATTTTATTTTTCAGGGCGCTTAAGTCAAGCTCCATACCAATGACAAACATAAAAAGTACCAGACCAATCTCGCTGAGAATATAAATATTGGAAAGGGAGTCGGGAGTGAAAAGAAAGCTATAAGCTTCGGGGAAGAAATAACCGAGCAACGAAGGGCCTAAAACGATACCTGCCAGGATTTCTCCAATCACAGTGGGTTGTCCGATCTTGACAAACAAGAAACCAAAAACTCTGGAAACAAGCAAAATAGATATAATCTGCAACAACAACATGGCAGCGGGCTCCATTATATTGTGCATCATTGCAAAACGAAAATTCTCGAATGTACTCAGCGATATATCATTGCTATTTTCTGAAATTACTTCTGTATCAAATTTTGCTGCACTGCTGAACAACACGTAGGTAAGCACAACAAAAAGCAGCATCATTCCGCCATAAAAAATCCAGGTCTTCAAGTGTTTCTTCATATATCAAAACAGGAATTATATTAGAAAAAACAGGCATCCGAAAAGATGACCTGCCTCAGAGCAGAATAATCGTGCGTCCCGGATCACCTGTCGGAGAACGATTATTCCTTAATACTCAATAGTTAACACTGCAAAGTTAGTGTTTTTAGATAAAATCAAACTGATTATAAAAAAGTTTTTTCAAAAAAA
>JAGPIU010000143.1 GCA_018054805.1 Paludibacter sp.
GACCGCAAACTCTCGAACAAACGAGTATTCCCTGCTGTGGATATTATGGCTTCGAGTACCCGTCGCGACGATTTGTTGCTTGACAAAGATACATTGAACCGTATGTGGATTTTGCGTCGTCACCTTTCGGATATGAATTCGATGGAAGCAATGGAATTTCTCAAAGACCGCATGGAGCGCACCGAAAACAACGATGAGTTTCTGGTCTCAATGAACGGATAAGAATACAGATATTACATTTAGTGAAGGAGTGAAGATATTATCTTCACTCCTTTTTGTTGTTTAATAGCAACTTAGCAGGCATATATACAACTTGTAGGTTGTGATTTTTTTTATACAATACTTTGTATTAACTTTGACATCCTTTTTTACTTAAAATTTTAAATAAACAAAAATGAAACATTTGATTAAATCTTATTTTTCGATAGCTGCATTATTGTCGCTATTGGTTTTTACATCGTGCGAAACAAACAAAGTGACTGATGTAGTGCTTGATAAAACAGAACTGAGTCTTATGATAGGCGAAAGTGTAACCTTAACAGCTGATGTGGATTACACAGGAAGTATTATTCCATCGGTGGTATGGAGTAGCAGTAATGAAGCAGTTGTTACAGTAAGTAATAGTGGTGTTGTAAATGCACTTAAAGCAGGTACTGCTGTAATTACTGCCACAGCTTCGAACAAATCGGCATCATGTACAGTCACAGTGACAGACGAGCTAAAACCAGTATTTACGAATGCTATAATTGAATTTTATGGAAGTTTTTATAACGAGAACTTAAACAATTTTGTATTGATGCTGACAAACAGCAATGATACCTTGTATCTTGATTTGAACACAGATACAACAGCTACTACCGGACTTCCTGTAGGTAAATATGCAATGATAAGCAGTGATTTTGAATCTTTTGATGAGTTTACTCCAAATACCATAATACCTGCTTTCGAATACGATGGTTATAGCTATGGTTCATGGTTTTTCAACAAAACAACCGAAAGACCTTTGGCCGAAGGTGAAATTAATGTGAGCCGTAACGAGAGTCAGTACACAATAGCGTTTGCTCTAACTGATTTTAACGACATTAAGATAAATGGCTCTTACACCGGAGCTGCTGTATTTAATGATTACTCTAAAGAAATGGGCGAAAGTCCGGCAAACGCACCTAAAAAGGCATTGAAAAACAAGACTAAACGTACTTTCGGGTTATTGAAATAAATTATATCAGACAGTTATATTCAGAGTGCTTTTCAAAATATGAGAAGCACTCTTTTTTTGCACAGAAAGTCAGCATTTATGCATGTTTTTCATCAGATTATGAAAAAAAGCACTATCTTTGCGAACGAAAAAAATTATTTCTTTATCAAAATCTGACTCTTATTACATTAATTTGTAGTTCAGTTATCAACAAAAAAAGAATTAAAAATGAAACTATTAGAAGGAAAAGTAGCTATCGTAACCGGTGCTGCCCGTGGAATCGGGAAAGCCATTGCGCTGAAACTTGCCAGCGAAGGTGCTGCTATTGCATTTACCGATTTGAATATCGATGAAAATGCTTTGAATACTCAAAAGGAAATTGAAGCTCTTGGTGTAAAAGCCAAAGGTTATGCTTCGAATGCAGCCAGTTTTGACGATACTCACACAGTAGTTGATGAGATTGTAAAAGAATTTGGCCGTGTGGATATTTTGGTAAACAATGCCGGTATTACCAAAGATGGACTTATGATGCGTATGAGCGAAGCTCAATGGGATGCAGTAATCAATGTCAATCTGAAATCAGCTTTCAACTTTATTCATGCATGCACACCTGTGATGATGAAACAGCGTACAGGTAGCATTATCAATATGAGTTCGGTAGTTGGTGTTTCGGGTAATGCCGGACAAGCTAACTACTCAGCTTCGAAAGCAGGTATGATTGGTCTTGCCAAATCGGTTGCCAAAGAATTCGGATCGCGCGGAATTCGTGCCAATGCCATTGCTCCGGGCTTTATCGAAACCGAAATGACTCACGCACTTACCGACGAGCAACGCGCCAAATGGGCTGAACTGATTCCTTTGCGTCGTGGTGGAAGTCCTGATGAAGTGGCTAAAGTGACTTTATTCCTTGCTTCTGACCTTTCGAGCTATGTAAGCGGACAGGTAATCAATGTTTGTGGTGGAATGAACACTTGATTTATTTTTATTATTTATTCAGTTGCAATTAAAGTAAATTGTAACTGTTTTCAATATTTCAATAAACGCTTCGGGAATAAATTCCGGAGCGTTTTTTTATCTTTATAGTTTTGTAATTGTAATGTATTGTGAATAAAATTGCAATTCACATTTATTTTTTGTATTTTTGGAGTTATCCTCTTCGAATAAGGAAATATTTTTTACGTCAGACAGCCAAATTCAACTCTGTCACCTCCCTTATTCACAATCAAAAACCAAAGGAAACAGGCGTTTTCCTTTTTCAAAAAATCCGCTTATGAAACTATTTATAATTTCAAATCGACTGCCCATTAAGGCAAACAGAAACGAAAACAACGAACTCGAATTTACAAGAAGCGAAGGTGGACTAACTACCGGAATGGATTCGCTTACTATGGATGTAGAGAAACACTGGATTGGATGGCCGGGTACTTATACCGAATCGGAAGAAGAGGAAAAACTTATAAGTGAGCATCTGGAAAAATTTAATTTTCATCCTGTTTTTCTTTCTTCCGACCAAATTCTGAATTATTACGAAGGATACAGTAATAGTACTTTGTGGCCGTTGTGTCACTATTTTTATACTTTTATTGAGTACGAAAACTTATACTGGAATACATACAAGCAGGTAAATGAACTTTTTGCACGAACAACTCTTAATCTGATTGGCCCGAATGACATTGTTTGGGTGCAGGATTATCAGTTAATGCTTTTGCCGCAAATGATTCGGAAGTCGGTCGACAATGTGAGTATTGGTTATTTTCACCATATCCCCTTCCCTTCCTACGAGTTATTTCGTGTATTGCCTGAGCGGGCAGAGCTACTCGAAGGTTTGCTTGGAGCCGATTTAATTGGCTTTCACACACATGATTACATGCGACATTTTGTGAGTGCATCCGAACGAGTACTCGATATTCGTTTCCGCTTCGATCAGGTTTTGCTCAACAACCGCATTGCTTATGTGGATGCTTTCCCGATGGGAATAAACTTCGACTTGTATTACAACGCAATTCAACAACCTGAAGTACAGGCAAAAGTAGATGCTATGCGCGAGACTTATGGCAAGCACAAACTTATTCTGTCGGTTGACAGGCTCGATTACAGTAAGGGAATTGTGCACCGTCTGCGCGGTTTTGCTCAGTTTCTCGAAAATCACCCTGAATATCGCGAAAAAGTGTCGTTAGCCATGATAGTAGTGCCTTCGCGCGATAGTGTGGACAGATATGCTTCGCTGAAAACAAAGATAGATGAAACAATAGGTACGATAAACGGAAAATTCTCGACGATTAACTGGACGCCGGTGTACTATTTTTATCATGGATTTCCGTTCGAAGAGCTGGTTGCGCTTTATCACATGGCCGATATTGGCCTTGTAACTCCTTTGCGTGATGGTATGAATCTGGTTGCAAAAGAATATCTGGCTGCAAAACGTGAAAAAGCCGGTGTGTTGATTCTCAGCGAAATGGCCGGTGCAGCTATTGAACTGAACGAAGCATTGATTATAAATCCGAATAATATTGAGGAAATTGAAAATGCAATATTTACTGCACTCGAAATGCCCGAAGAAGAACAGATGCGTCGTTTGAAAAAAATGCAACAATCTGTTTCGAGAAAATCGGTGAATAAATGGGCCAATGATTTTGTGAATGAACTGAAAGCAATTAATTTACGTAACGAAAATCTGAATACAGAGCGCATTGATTATCA
>JAGPIU010000144.1 GCA_018054805.1 Paludibacter sp.
TTAATAGGTTTGTTTACTACCGAACGAATTGAGAGCGCCGCACCACCGCGTGTGTCACCATCGAGTTTGGTTAGAATCACACCGTCGAAATCGAGGCGGTCGTTGAATTCTTTTGCCGTGTTTACAGCATCCTGTCCGGTCATAGAGTCCACCACAAATAAAATTTCCTGTGGCTGAATGGCTTTTTTGATGGCTGTAATTTCGTTCATCATCATTTCGTCCACAGCCAGACGTCCGGCGGTATCCACAATCACTACATCGTGGCCAAACTCTTTGGCATGTTTAACAGCAGCCTGTGCAATGGCTACAGGGTTTTTGCTGTCGGGTTGCGAAAATACAGGTACGCCGAGCTGTTCGCCCAATACTTTAAGCTGTTCGATGGCAGCAGGACGATAAACGTCGCAAGCTACCAACAATGGTTTTTTGCTGCGTTTGTTTTTGAGCAGGCTGGCCAGTTTTCCGGAGAAGGTAGTTTTACCCGAACCCTGCAAGCCTGACATCAGAATGACTGCCGGACTACCTTTGAGGTTAATGTCCACACTCTCGCCGCCCATAAGCATGGCCAGCTCGTCGTGTACAATTTTCACCATCAACTGCTGTGGTTTCAGAGCCGTAAGTACATTTTGACCAATAGCTTTTTCTTTAACCGTGTCGGTAAATGTTTTGGCGGTTTTGTAGTTAACGTCGGCGTCCAAAAGGGCTTTACGCACATCTTTCAGGGTGTCGGCTACATTGATTTCGGTGATTTTACCTTCACCTTTCAGTATTTTAAACGACCTCTCCAGTCTTTCGCTTAATGATTCGAACATAATGATAGAATAACCCCTGCCCGTTAGGGGAATAACATGCGTTAATGATTAAAAAAAACTCCTCAGGGCTAAGGAATTTGAACGGATTGCAAAAGTACAAAAAAATACAGAAAACGACAACGGCATTAAATGCAGAAATTGTTTAAAAATGAAAAACCCGTTGAACGAAGTTGTTTTCGTTCAACGGGCTTATTTTTAATGCTATACATGAATTAATATCCCCATTTCAACCAGAGTGCGCCCCAGTTGAAGCCTGCACCAAAAGCAGTAAGGATGATATTGTCTCCTTTTTTGAATTTCTGCTGAGCTTCCCACATACCCAGAGGAATGCTGGCAGCTGATGTGTTGCCAAAATGATCAATATTGATGATTACTTTTTCGTAATCAACTCCGGTTCGGTTAACCACTGCATCGATGATGCGCAGATTAGCCTGATGTGGAACCAACCATGCAATGTCTTCACCTTTCAGGCCATTTTTATCCATAAGGTCGCCCGAAGCTCCGGCCATGTTGGTAACCGCATGTTTAAATACGGCCTGACCTTCCTGATATACATAATGATCGGCTGTATTTACGGTTTCTGCAGAAGCAGGATTAGCTGAACCTCCGGCACGAAGAATAAGATGTTTTGCTCCAATACCATCAGTATACAGCAGCGAATCCATTACTCCGAGTTCTTCGGTTGTTGGTTCAACCAGTACAACTCCGGCTCCATCGCCAAACAGAGGTGCTGTGGTGCGGTCGTTGTAGTTGGTAATCGACGACATTTTTTCGGCTCCGAATACAAGTACTTTTTTATACCTGCCCGATTCAATAAAGCTTGCGGCAGTTTGCAGTGCTACGATGAAGCCTGCACATGCTGCCTGTATGTCGAATGCGAGTGAGTTTTTGATACCCAAACGCTCGGCTGTCATTGAAGCACACGAAGGGAATACATGGTCGGGCGTTGTGGTCGCCATTATGATGAGGTCGATTTCTTCAGCTTTCGTTCCTGTTTTTGCAAACAGTTCTTCGCCGGCTTTAGCGGCCATGTACGAAGTTCCCGTATTGGGTTCTTTGAGAATACGGCGTTCTTTGATTCCAACGCGGGTGGTTATCCATTCGTCGCTG
Organism: Paludibacter sp.; assembly: GCA_018054805.1. Next base: position 1,920 of record JAGPIU010000144.1, read on the forward strand.
GTGTCCATCATGGTGCTCAGTTCCTGGTTGTTCAGTATGTATTCGGGAACATATCCACCAATGCCTGTGATTACTGCATGAATTTTTGACATAATATGGTTGTTTTATGTATAAAAAAATTTAGCCCAAAGTTGCTACACTCAGGGCTTAAACAATTTTTTTGTATTAAGATGCATTAAAAACCTGCCGTTCGCTATTAAACGGTAGCAAGTTTTTCGATTGCTAATTTACCTCTGTAGTAGCCACATTCACCGCAAACAGTGTGATAAATATGAGCCGCGCCGCAGTTTGAGCAGGTTGCCAAAGTTTGAGCTTCAGCTTTATAGTGAGTTCTTCTCTTAGCTGTACGGGTTTTCGATTGTTTTCTCTTAGGATGTGCCATTTTTCTTTGTTAATTTAATTGTTGTCTAATATATTTTGCAGTCCCTCCCATCTCGGGTCCATCGGGCTGTCGTCAATTTCTAAGTCGTCGTCTTCAACCTCAATGTCCGGATCATCATCGTCTTTCGAACGTGTGATATGGCGTTTGAGCTTGGTGACCATTGTTTTGTTGCATTCGCCCGGTGCATGTACATGCTTGAGCGGAATGTTCAGAAGAATAAATTCGTACAGAAACCATGCTACATTGATAGCGCCTTCCGATTCGGGTACGATTACTATTTCATCTTCTTCGGAAAATTTGTCGCCAAATTTTACCAATAGTTTTTCTTTATAGCTGATAGTCTGTTCCATTTCATCGAGACATCGATCGCATGGAATCAATACTGTGCCTTCAAGTACAAAGTCAATCTCGAAGGCCTGATTTTTCTTTCTGGCCGTCACGATAGCTTTTACACTGCCTTTTTGCACCTCAGGACTGTCTATTTTCTTGAAATAGTCATTGTCCAACAGGTATTCCGAAACACGAGGTTCGTTATTTAGGTCTTTTAAAACGACATTGTATAGCCCGAATTTAGACATAGTTCAGCTTTAATTAAAAACCGTGCAAAGGTACAAAAAATGCGCTTAATACAAAACACTTTAGATTTATTATTTATGAAAAATAAATCTTTAGATTTTAAATAGTATATAACAGCACATTGTGCATGTGTTTTGCCCGGTTGGTGTTTTTGATTGATTGTTGATATAAAGTATTACATTTTCAGAACGATACGGAATGTGGTTCCCACGTTTATTTCCGATGATTTTACAAAAATCTTACCCTGATGATATTCTTCGATTATTCGTTTTACAAGCGAGAGCCCAAGTCCCCAGCCCCGTTTTTTAGTTGTAAAGCCGGGCGAAAAAATGGTTTTAAACTTGTTTTTCTCAATACCTTTGCCATTGTCGGTTACGTCAATAATTATGTCTTTGTCTCTCTGAATTACCTCAATGTCAATTTTCCCGATACCGTCCATTGCATCGATGGCATTTTTACAGAGATTTTCTATCACCCATTCGAACAGTGGAACGTTGAGTTTTGCAAACAAAGGGTTTTCTTCGGCAAAATGACATTTGATGGCTACTTTTTGCGATGTGCGGTTTGTCATGTATTGTACCGCATTTAGCAAGGTTTCGTTCAGGCTTACGAGCTGAAGGTCGGGGGCAGAGCCGATTTTCGAAAACCTCTCGGCAATAATGCGCAGGCGGTTTACATCCTTGGCCATTTCGCCTATCATTTTATCTTCTTCGTGTCGCGCCTTCAGCAAATCGACCCATGCAAGCAACGACGAAATAGGTGTGCCCAGCTGATGTGCTGTTTCCTTCGAAAGTCCGACCCACACGCGGTTTTGCTCTGCTTTTTTTGTGCCTGAGAACGCGAAATATGCTATCAGCAAAAATACAATAATTACTCCGAACTGAATGTAGGGGAAATAATATAGTTGCTTGAGTAGCAGCGAATCGTCGTAATAAATATATTGTGAAGTGCCTCCAAGATCAATTTCAATGGCTTTGTGTCTGCTTTT